>JBLFZF010000082.1:0-12054 GCA_047610145.1 Salibacteraceae bacterium
ATTCCTTTCCCTCAAAAAAAACTAAAATTGTTGGATTAGAAAATATGTTAAATGCGCTGGCTAATATTGGATCAGTCATCGTATCCACAATAACAAAGTTCATCTCTGGGAAATTTTCGAAAACCAAGGTCTCTACTTTTGGTCGTAACGCCTTGCAGGGTGCACACGTATCACTTTTGAAGTATACAACAATTCCCTTTTTTTCTTGTATCAACACGTGCAATTCCGTCTTAGTCATCTCTTAAGTTTTCTAAAAATATACTGCCTACTATTTATTATATGCGTGACCTCTACTACGTATTTCTTTTTGGAACGGGTAAAAAACCAGCCGTTGTTTGAACTAAGTTGTACTTATTCATTATGATACATTGATTTTGATAATTTATCAAAGTGAACGCATATACCCTCAAAATATTTTTTTTCAAACGGTTTAAAGCCCAGGTTAACGAGCATTTTCTTAGATACTAGATTTGATTCTTGATATACGCCAAATACATTGAGCAGGTTTCTCTTTTCAAACGCTTCCACTAACAAGACTTTCATTAATTCGGTTGCCAATCCTTTATTCCAGTGCTCACGCTTTAGATGACAGCCAATTTGAGTATACTCTGTATTTGGTGCATTATTCAGATTAATCGTTCCAATAAATTGATTACTTAAAAAATCTCGTACAACCCAAAACTTAACCGAGTTTTGATTCATTTTTATCTTCTTACATAAAAACTCTCGGTAAAAACCTAGTGATTTACCCCGCAATGGTTTAACGTATTTAAAGGAATCCTTTTCCGAATACATATCCAATACCTCCCCAAAATCTTCAGAACTTAAAGGTTGACAAATAGTTCTTTTTGTAATTATCATAGTATAAAAAAAGCGAGCCTTTCGGCTCGCTTTGAATTAATTAATCAGCCAATTTAACCGACTTGATGTTATCACTATACACTCGATCAATTAAGATATGCCTAGGATCAATTCCTGCTTTCGCAGGTAATGAATCCACTACCATAGTGAAGGTCATTTCTGGTTGATCAAACTTCACTCGTTTCTGATACATCAAATGATCTTCATCATCATCCGCAAATAAACCAATATCAATCCAATCATTCATTGCGACCTTTGTTTCGTTACCTAAAGAATCTGCTTTAATCTTAGTAGTTTCAATACGCATAGTAACCGCAAATTTGCCATTTTCTAATTCACTATACGTTGCATCTGTTAATCTATTATCATACAACGTGATTTCCTTAAACCACTCCTCTACTAAGTACTTCATAGAATCAGGAACAACAGGATCTAGATGGCGTAAAAAGTCTAGTGACGTAGGATAAGGAGGTTTCTTATATCTATACTCCTCTAGGAATGTTCTCATGGCTTTATTGACACTGTCTTCGCCAATGTAATCTTGCAAGGCATACAAAATAACACTACCCTTTCCGTAATGAATGTATTGTTGATTTTCCACTTTATACAATGGCAACTCCTTTACACGTTCTCCACCTCTACCACGTAAATACCTATCATGATCATATTTAATAAAGTCACGCATTTTCATAGGGTTTTCGGTAATTGACTTCATAGTCATTAAAGAAGAATATTCAGAGAAGCTTTCGCTCATCATAGTGCCTCCTTGCACACCCGCTCCAACAACTTGATGTGCCCACCACTGGTGTGCCATTTCATGTGCAATAACGGCATCAATTACGTTATTATCCGATTCATCTTCTAAGTTCACCACAAACCCGAATGCTTCAGAATAAGGCATCGTACCCGGAAAAGCCTGCGCAAAAGTGGCATACCTAGGAAACTCAATAACTCTACATTGCTTATGGAAATAAGGCCCGAAGTTTTCAGAGTAATACGTAAGTGAACGTTCTACCGCATCTAGCATCATATCAACGTTCACATCATGTTTTTCATCATAATACACTTCGATGTCTACACCGTTCCATTTTCTAGTTTTCATTACATATTTAGCAGAGATAAAGGCATAAAAATCTTGAGAAATATGGTCAACCTTGTAATGATAGTAGTTTCTACCATCTTCATTCCATTCCTTAATTAAAGAACCTGGGGCAATCGCCATTTGATCATCGGAAGTAGAAATAACAGTTTCCGCATTTATGTAATCCGAATGTCCATTCGTTAAATAATTACTCCTGCAATTTTCACCACAATTCACTTCCAATTCGGGCATTCGATCTTTAGGTTCCAAGTCGTACTTTTTACGTGTATTTTTATCACTTAACTCTATTCCTGCGTTGTATCCTAAAGAAGGAAGAATAGACATGTTATTAATAAACGTACCATTTTCTAAGACACTAGTATTACCGGTTCCGTTACCAAAACCTTGCGTTATATTTTTTGTTTTGATTTCAATTTCAATAGTTTCACCCGGTTGAATAGCTGGGGATATCTTATAAATTCGATAACCAAAATACGGATCATCCATAATCATTTCTGAATTTGGAATTTTAAATTCTGGAACCCAGTCATCGCCATAGTTATAATGTAGCGAATCAATAGGATTATTAGTTTCATTGGTCACTTGCATTACTGCGCGCACATGCACATCTCTTTCTTTTGGAAAAATGTCAATAAAGTATTTAATATCTGTCAACTTCGGCAAGTCTACATTCTCATACTTTTTAAACTTTTTCTCATAGTCTGCAAATAACTCTTCCGTTTCATCCGAAGTTTTATAATCATTCAATACTTGCGTATTGTAATACACAAATCCTGCTACTAAAGCCCACACAAATCCAACCAGCAAAATGGAAGACCTAAAACTTTTAGGCACTTGCTTTTTCATTATTTGAATGCGATCCATTAATGAACTTGAGCTACCTCTATTCCATAATGCACCCGCAATCATTAAACTCAATACAGAAAAAAGTCCCCAGTACAGATTAAACCATATTGCACCATAAACGCCTGGTCCAAAACCACTCATATCAGAATATCGCAGACTCGGTCCTCCCGCGACTTGTAACATATTTGACTGAATGTCAAACATGCTCATAAATATGCGCCATAAAAACAGAACCAGAATAGAAATAAAATACCCCATATACTTATTATTCACCAGCACTTGAATCATGATCATAACACCAGCCCACACAAAATAGAGCGACAAATTGGTAAACAAGAAATCAATAAAGTATACATCCAATTCAATTCGAGTAAAACCATTTGCTAACTGATACAGGATTCCACATAAAATGAAAAACCAATTTAACAGACTCGCAATTGCAACCAACGAAAGTGCCTTAGCTGCTAGAGAAATTATTGAGTTATGTGGTGTTGCATCAACTACCTCATTAATTTTACTATCTCGATCTCTCCAAACCAATTCACCACTAAAGAAAACCAAAATGATAATAATGAAGGTTAGTACTGAGCCGTTTATTGCATCAATTATCTCATAGGTTAGAGGATAAGATTGTAATCCAAAATATTCAAAACCACCCCATAAACTAGACACTAATAAAATAGCACTAAAAACGAATAATATTTTAAACGTGACACTTTTACGAATACTTAGAAAATTGGTTTTAAAGAAACTCTTAAAATGAATCCAATCGGTTGCTCTACCATATTGAGGATTCAATTTAGGAAGTGAAAAAGAACCTCTCTCAACTTTAGCTTCCTTTTTCTCTGCTTTTACCTTTTTACCTTTATCTAAGAATGAAAATCGCAAATAAGAAGCAACCAGTACCACAGAACCAAAAGCAATCCAAATCACTCTATTCAATAACAATAAGCCTCCAAAAACAGGACTTACAGTATTTTTCTCAATAGGAGTATAATACTTGGTGGTTAATGAATATGTACGAATACCGAAGGTATCGAATATAGCTCCGATGGTTTCGTTATCAATATCAGACATTAAGGTACCGGATACAATATATGCTACGATAATTACCATTGCCCCAACAAAAGAAATCACGGTACTCTTCCAAGCCATGGCCATGGAGTATATGATTGTTCCGGCAAAGAACATATTGGGCAAAATGAATAAGAAGTAATTATTTACAAATGTTTCCAAGTAAAAATCTCCATACCTAGATGGATCTTCCCAACCCACTAAGGGAGCAACAAATGAACCCATAATAACACCAATAAACACGCCTAACAAAGGAATCGTAGAAATAATCAAGGCACCAAAAAAACGACCAAAGTAATAACCAGATTTACTCAATGGTGTACTAAACAGGATTTCATTAAATTGATTGTTGTAATCACGTAAAGCTGCATTGTTAAAAAAGGCAGCGGCAATAAGCAATCCGAAAATGGACATAATTGCCGTAAAGGTGGTAATTACAAATGGAGCATTTTTAACAATATTCCCAACGGAACCACCAATTTGCACATTATCACTAGCTGTAGCTCCAAAAACTAATAACGCCATGATTAACATGAAAATGTAAACCATGGGTTGTTTGAGCGTGTATTTTAATTCGTTAAAAAAGAACGTACTAAACATATCTATAAGAATTTTAAGAGTTAAACAAGTACGTTAGATGTATTGATTTTGGAAAAGAAAACATCTTCCAGGTTTGGGGTGACTGATTCAAACCCAGCACCCGGGTTCGTTTCACTAAACACGTGAATTAGCGGTTGACCTGCCACCATTTTATTAGAGATCACAGAGAAATTAGACGCATATTCATCCAACTCAATTCTAGAAACCGCTTTTTGATATACCTTACCTTTCAAATCATCAATGGCAGTTTGAGGAGCTCCTTGAAACACAATTTGGCCTAAATTCATTATCGCCATCCTGGTACATAGCTCCCGCACATCATCCACAATATGAGTAGATAGAATAACAATTACTTCTTCTCCTACCTCCGCTAATAAATTATAAAACCTATTTCGCTCCCCTGGATCTAAACCTGCCGTGGGTTCATCTACAATAATTAGTTTGGGGTTACCAATAAGAGCTTGGGCAATACCCACTCTTTGTTTCATTCCACCTGAAAAACCTTTGACGCTTTTATTTCGTTTCTCATACAAGTTTACTTTATCTAACAAGTATTTCACTAATTCTTTACGTTCCTTACCATTCACAATACCTTTAAGTACGCACATGTGATCTAATAATTGTTCGGCAGTAATTCTTGGGTACACGCCAAACTCTTGAGGCAGATAACCTAAAACTTTCCGTAATTCAGACGGGTCTTTAAAAATATCAATACCATCTAAAGTCGCTGTACCACTATCTGCTTCTTGAAGAGTAGACAACGTTCGCATTAAAGAGGATTTACCGGCCCCATTTGGACCTAATAAACCAAACATTCCGTTTTCTATTTCAATAGAAACATTGTCAAGCGCTTTAACCCCATTTGCGTAGGTCTTGGAAAGGTTACTGATTTTTAAAAGACTCATATTCTATGGTATTGATTTTAGTTTAGATTTTTAATTGCATGGAATTATCCACGCATCCAAAGCTAAAAAAAATATACCTTAGAGTTTCACCGTTGGTGTATTTTTAGAGAAGGTTTAGATAAAAAACTGAATGGCTTATTTCTGACTACACGGAATAGTATCTCCAGGTTGAACCTCGAAACCTTGTTTCATTGCCTCACATTCATTACAGTAAGTAACACCATTACATGCACACACCCCTTTACAAGTCAACACACATATAGAGTCTTCCATAGACACCTTTAAATCCGCACTAAAACAAGCATCATTTTGTGGGTCTTGACGACATTTGATGGTCACCACAGAAACTAACATCACAACAAAAAATAATACTCTCTTCATCAATTAATCATTATTCAATATCTAAACGAATTTTAACTCGTTTAATAATAGTGGCCAAATATAGCGTAAGTGGTTTATTGTTACAACAACTGTTTATGCCAACTATTTTCTAGTTTCACTTCCCATGAATTTCTAAATTCACCTAAAGTTTCTACTAAGTTATTAAACACGATAGTTTCAGAATGGATGTCTCCATTTTGAATTTTATCTTGAAATTCGAACATGGGTAAAACCTCAATAGTGTTTTGGTTGCCATGAAATGCTAGGTTAAGCTTATCTAAAATAGAAACATCAAACTGTTTTTCAATGCTTTTCATAAACCCCACAGAGCTATCAATACTACAACCAGAAGCACCCGCTACGTTCTCATTAACAGCCATAACCAAAAACTGATTATATACCATCTTAAAACCCGCTTCTAATGGGGCACCATGTACTTTCCAAGCACCTACAAATGTGTTGCCTAATTCTTCAATTTGGGCAACCTCATCTGAAGTAAATGCTCTATTTGCCGTATACACCCATACTCTAGAATGGTCTGGGATGTTTGTTAAAATATTCATCTGCAATTCAATTATAAATCAGCTGCTTTAGCAATAAGCTCTGCCACATCTAATACTTCTACTTCTGTTTCTTTGTTAAAGTGCTTCACTCCATCCGTTAACATGGTATTACAAAAAGCACAACCCGTAGCTACAATATCTGCGTTCACTTCTAACACATCTCCAGTACGCTCTACATTGATTTCTTTATCTCCTTTTTCGGCTTCTTTAAACATTTGTGCCCCACCTGCTCCACAACAAAGGGAGTTACGTTTAGCACGTGCCATTTCTACCAATACAGAATCAATTTTTCTTAAAACCTCTCTAGGTGCTTCATACACATCATTCCCTCTACCTAGGTAACATGGATCATGGAACGTAATTCGTTTGCCTTTAAAAGCCCCCCCCTCCGCAGTAATTTTACCGGTAGCCAATAAATCATTAATAAATTGGGTATGATGCACTACTTCAAATGTGCCTCCTAATTTAGAATATTCATTTTTCAATGTATTGAAACAATGCGGACAAGTAGTCACTACCTTAGTTATACTATATCCTTGCAATACTTGGATATTCATCATCGCTTGCATTTGAAACAAAAACTCGTTTCCTGCACGTTTAGCGGGATCACCGGTACATCCTTCTTCTGACCCTAAAACAGCAAATTTTACTCCTGCTTTATTTAGAATTTTTACAAATGCTTTGGTTATTTTTTTAGCTCTATCATCAAAACTCCCAGCACAACCTACCCAAAAAAGCACTTCGGGCATTTCACCTTTAGCCGTTAATTCGGCCATTGTAGGAACAACTAATTTATTTTCCATTTTACTAAATGTTCTATTTTGTACGTACTAAAGAGACTACTTATTCGTCTCTCCAATTTAATCTGTCCGCTTGAGCAAACTGCCAAGGAGCACCGTTATTTTCAATGTTAGTATACACTGCATTTAACTCTGCAGGACCTTGAGATTCTTCCATCACTAGATACCTTCTTAAATCTACAATAATAGATGCCGGATCAATTAATATAGGACAGGCCTCAGTACAAGCGTTACACGTAGTACACGCCCAAATTTCTTCGGGTTTAATATAATCATTTAGCAAAGAGATTCCATCATCATAATCAGGACCGTGCGCATCAATTCCTTTACCTACCTCTTCTAGTCGATCACGGGTATCCATCATGATTTTTCTAGGCGACAAAGCTTTACCGGTAATACTAGCAGGACAAACCGAAGTACATCTGCCACATTCGGTACATGTATAGGAGTCCATTAGTTGTTTCCAACTTAAATCTTTTACATCTTTTGCTCCAAACCTTTCGGGAACCGCATTAGCATCTACTTCTGGAGGAGCGGCATACGGATCAATACTTGGATCAAACATCATTTCCACTTCTTTGGTCACAGAAGCTAAATTATCTAATTCTGTTTTGGGCTTCAACTTTGAATAGAACGTATTCGGAAAAGCCATAATAATATGGAAGTGCTTGGAGTAAGGTAGGTAATTTAGAAATGCAAGTATTCCGATAATATGAAACCACCATGCTCCTCTTTCCACATAATGAAGGGCCTCTAAATTGGATGGCATAATACCTACCAAAAATTGACTAACCGCAAAGTGACCATTTAAATTCAGTGCGTATTTGCTTAATCCTGCTGCCTCTAATATTTCTGGCGATTGTGCCATCAAAACTTGATCGGCTGCATTCATAATTAACAAAGCCGACATTAAAATAAGTTCAATATACAAAATGAATAAGGCATCATTTTTGGGCCAACCTGTCATTTCTTTACCCCAAAAACGAGGAATCCTAATGACCATTCTTCTTATCCAAAAAACAGAAACCCCAACGATTACTAATACCGCTAAAACCTCAAAGAAATTAATGATCATAAAATAAAAATTACCCAAGAAGGAATGAAACATTCTATGCGTTCCAAAAATTCCATCTAAAACAATTTCTAACACTTCAACGTTAATGAGCACAAAACCCACGTATACAAAGAGGTGTAATAACCCCGCAACAGGTCTCGCATTCATTTTAGATTGACCCATAGCTACTTTAGCCATAGTCAGCCACCTTTCAGAAGGTCGTTCTGAACGGTCTTCCTCTTTACCTAAAAGAATGTTTCTTCTTATAAAGCCTACTTTTTTAGCGAAAATAAATCCGCCTACACCTAAAAGTGCTATAAATATTAGTGAACTAATCATATCTATTTCTTATCCTGTTTAGATTCTGTTGATTCCTTGGTATCTTTTCCTCCCCAAATAGAGAAGTGCACATATTTTTTTGGATTACCCTGCATATCTTTTAACAGCATATCCAAATCGTAAGCAGACTTGTTTAAATTCACATATAAAGAACTGTCATTAATCATCTTACCCATTGTACCGGAGCCGTTATTAATTTTCTCCATTGCTTCTTTCATGCTGATTACCGCCAAGTTCGCGTTATCCAATATTTTCTTTATATCAGCCTGACTTAAAGAATCTGTTAAGGTATGAATATTGGCTAAACTACTAGAAATATGTTCATTGTTTTGGTTTATATTTTCAGTAATCGATACCAAGTTTGTTGTTATTTCATGAATATTATTCTTCTCCGAACTTAACACTTCATTAATCGCGTATATAGATACCTGAACAGATTGAAGAAGCGTGTCAACGCGTGCCAACATAACTTTTGCTTTTTCTTCATAAGGAGCAATCCTTCTATTGACTTCCGACATCATACCTTCGGCATCTTTACTCGTTAAAGTATCGCCAGAACCTGCTCTTTCAGAGGCGTCACCAATAATTAGATTAATAGCTTTTGAGCCAAATAAATCGGTACTTAATATTTGGGCCACCGTATTTTTAGAAACTTCTATAGACTTATCCGTAACGGCATACTCCGCTACTAGTCTGCCAGAGCCTCCTCCTAAAAATGTAATAGTTTTCACCTTTCCAATAGGATATCCGTTCAAGACAACCTTACTACCAACGTGCAAACCTTCTACATCTTGGTAGATAGAATAAAAGGTAACCCCTTTATTAAACAGACCATTACCTTTCAGATAGTTAAAACCTAGATAGGCTATGATTAAACCTGTTAACGTTAATATTCCTACTTTAATTTCTTTTATTCTCATTCAGAAAAATTAATGCTCAAAATTGCCCTTTTTAGCTAACAATACCGAAGGTTTATGAGTATTTATTTTTGGGGCAGCATGTTTTGAGCTTCGTTTAAAGAGATTTCATGACCTTTGTAAAAAGCCACCATAAAGCAATCTTTAAAAGCGTCTTTTCTTAATTCCCTTTGAAATTCGACCGCCTCATTAAAATTAGAAAAATGACCCAAATAATACGTGTACCTTTTTTTCTTTTCTTTGATACTCACCTCTCCATATCCCTTAAAATTATAACTTTTCAATTCTAGTTTTTTTGTAGAGGTGGAAACTTGAATTCTATATTCCAAGTCTTGAACCGCTGTTTGTGTTTCTTTAGATATATTTAACCCTTTAATTTCGGTTGTTTTAGGAGCTTGAGGAACAGGAGGTACTGACTGAACAACTTCTGCACTCACTTTAGGCTTTTCTTCTTTGGCTTGAATAGAAGAGTCCATTCCTTCCAACTTAATTTTATAATCCTTAAAAGCGCGATAAATAGCTGAGGCCATATATACTTGACCTTTATCTGAATTTAAAAAATCTTCCTCTTCATTATTACTAATAAAACCTAGTTCAATTAATACACTTGGCATCATTGTATACGAAATCACCCAGTAACCGGCTTGTTTTACACCTCTATTTTTTCTACCTACTCTATGAGTAAATTGCTTCTGAACCAAATCTGCAAAAAGAATACTATTGTTTAAATAGTTTTGTTGCATCATAGTTAAACCCACCATTGTTTCTGGAGAGTTAGGATCAAACCCTTGGTAATGCTCCTCGTAATTATCTTCTAGCATAATTACCTGATTTTCTCGTTTAGCAAGCGCTAAGTTTGACTTTTCTTTCGATACCCCAATTACATATGTTTCCGTTCCTTTTGCGCTATGGTTTCCGTTCGTATTGCAATGGATCGAAACAAATAAGTCTGCTTTGGCATCATTCGCAATTTTAGTACGCTGACGTAACTCAATAAACTCATCGGTATCGCGTGTCATTATAACTTCTACACTATCGTAAAACTCTAAAATGTAATCGCGCAATTGCAAACTAACCGATAAAGCTACATCTGACTCAGTATTTTCATGCCTTCCAGTACCTATAGCTCCTGGGTCTTTACCTCCGTGACCTGCATCAATAATCACTCTTTTCAAAACATAACCTGTTGGGGTCTGAGCAATTATACCAGCTGGCATTAGCATGGCAAATAATAGGTAAACTTTGAATGTATGTTTCATTTAAATATGTTTCTTTCTATTTGTTAAAGATTTGTGCATGGCACAATCGAATGATTAAATTTGCAACATCAAAATCGATACCAACAAAAATATCATTGATAAACCGCAATTCGTGAGCCATTCCAATAAAATAATTCACGCACTAGTGTTAACTCTATTTATTTATGGTTTGACACCTTTTGTTTTAAATGCATACCCTAGCATGACAGGTGTTGATTTGGTGATCACAGAAACACATTTCACAGACTCCAACTCTTCCGTAAACAGCTCTAATCCAATTGATACAGTTCAAATAGATTCTGTCATCGATAATATTGAATCTCCCAAAAAAATGGAGTCCTCTTTTAAATCTAAGGTGAAATATCATGCCAATGATAGTATCATGATTGATAATAAAAATAACAAAGCTTATTTATGGGGCGAAGCGTGGGTAGAATATGAGGACATCAAATTAGATGCCGATTATTTAGAAATTGACTTTGCAAAAAATGAAGTCCTAGCGAAAGGAATAGCCGACAGTACCGGTGAAATTAATAACACTCCAATTTTCAAAGAAAAAGGAAAAGAATATAAGTCGGGGGAAATGGTGTATAATTTTCAAACAAAAAAAGGGTTAATAAAAAAAATAACTACCCAAGAAGCGAATGGGTACATCCACGGACAAACAATTAAAATGGCATCGCAGGATGTATTTTATATTAAAAACGGAAAGTATACTACGTGTAGTTTGGATAATCCTCATTACCATATTCAAGCTCAAAAACTGAAAATTATTAATAACGATAAAATAGTGACGGGTCCGGCTTATTTGGTCGTTGAAAATGTACCCACTTTTTTAGCTGTTCCTTTCGGTTTCTTTCCTAATCAAGATGAGCGTACTTCTGGAATCCTAATCCCTGCTATTGGAAGCTCGTTAACCAAAGGGTTTAACCTAACCGATGGGGGATATTACTTAGGAATTAGTGATCAGTTTGACATCAAATTATTAGGTGATATTTACACTAATGGAAGTTGGTCAGGGCGAACTATTGCTAGGTATAATAGCCGCTATAAGAGAAATGGACAGCTAAGTGTTAATTACACCGTTAACAATGATGGGGAAAAAGATACCGAAGATTTCACACAAAGAAAATCGATGTTTATAAACTGGAGTCATAATCAAGCACCAAAAGCCAAACCAAATAGCGACTTTAGGGCCCAAGTGAATATTGGAAGTAGCGATTATTTTCAAAACGATTTAAATACATCTTCTACTAATTACATTCGAAATGAATTTTCTTCGAATATTACGTACAGCCAACGATTTGGTAGGAGTCCGTTTTCAGCAAGTGTAAATGCGAGTCATAATCAGAA
>JBLFZF010000083.1:0-11879 GCA_047610145.1 Salibacteraceae bacterium
CAAAATGATTACGGCACTTAATGCCGGTGTGGATTCTATTAGAATTAGTGTTCCTTACGATATTGATTTTAATACTTTATTTAAGGACGTCTTACCTGCACATATTGAAGTTCGTTTCAAAAATGCTTCCTATGAATTAATTAAAAACTACTATTTGTGGTGCCTCGACAAGGAATATGATACGACTACGTTTGAAGGCACTTTTGAGGTGTTTTACCACCGTATGGAGAACCTAGACGAACGTATTGAGTTAGCGCAAAAGGTGTTAGCCTATTTCCCTAAAATGAGTTTAGTCAATGTGAATGGCGATTACTTCTTTAATCAAGGAAGTACTAATATTCAACAAATTGCGATCAGTATGGCCTTGGCTAACGAGGTTTTAACCGAATTAGTAGAGAACGGAATTGCACCAAATGATGCCGCTAAATTGATTAGTTTCTCTTTTGCTACGGGATCAGATTATTTCTCTGAGATTGCCAAGTTTCGTGCTTTTAAAGCTTTATGGCAAGTGGTACTAAAAGAATACGGAGTTGAAAATCATGCCACCCAGGTACACGGAATTACCAGTTCTTGGAATCAAACCATTTTAGATTTAAACAATAACATGCTTCGTAGTGCAACTCAAGCGCTCTCCGCAGTTATTGGAGGATGTCAGTCTATTACGGTACTTCCCTTTGATGATGCTATTCGTTGGTCTAACGATTTTTCGGAACGTATGGCCAGAAACACGCAACTTATTATTCGAGATGAGGCCTTTGCGGGCAAAGTGGTAGATGCCGCTTCTGGTTCTTATTTCATTGAAAAATTGACCTCTGAAATTGCCATTAAATCTTGGGACTTATTTATCGAAATAGAAGATCTGGGTGGGTTTAAAACCAATATGGACAATGGGAATATTTCCAAATGGATTTCCGCAAACAGAGATGCATCCTGGGAGAAAGCCAAATCGGGAGAAACTACGGTGTTAGGAGTCAATAAATACCCTAACGGAATGGAGAGTAAAGACGCGTTATTCGCTGAAAAAGCAAAACATAAAATTAAAGGTGTTCGTTTATCGGATGCGATTAATAACTAATTGAGGAAATTAAATGCGTAAATCATTTAAACACATAAATATACAAGAAGCGCTTAATTCGGCAAGCAATGATAATATTGTGGTCGAAGATGTGAGCTTTTGGAAAGCACCTGAGCAAATTAATATTCCTTCTGATATGGATGGGATTCCTAATGAATCTGTTATTCCAACAGGATATGTAGCCGGGATTCCACCGTATTTAAGAGGCCCTTATTCTACGATGTATGCTTCTAGAGCGTGGACCGTAAGACAATATGCAGGTTTTAGTACGGCTGAAGAGTCGAATGCTTTTTATAGAAGAAACTTAGCGGCAGGTCAAAAAGGATTGTCGGTTGCTTTTGATTTAGCTACCCACCGTGGATATGATTCAGATCATGAACGCGTAGAAGGTGACGTAGGAAAAGCAGGAGTAGCCATTGACTCTGTTGAGGATATGAAAATTCTTTTCGATCAAATTCCATTAGATAAAATGTCGGTTTCAATGACTATGAACGGGGCTGTTTTACCCATCATGGCGTTTTATATTGTTGCAGCCGAAGAGCAAGGGGTTTCGCCCGATTTATTAGCTGGAACGATTCAGAATGATATTCTGAAAGAATTCATGGTTCGAAACACCTATATCTACCCTCCAGCTCCTTCTATGCGCATTATTGCAGATATATTTCAATATTCATCTCAAAAAATGCCTAAATTCAATTCGATATCTATTTCGGGGTACCACATGCAAGAAGCTGGGGCGACTGCAGATATTGAATTGGCATATACGTTAGCAGATGGTTTAGAATATGTGCGCACTGGAATAGCCAACGGATTAGATATTGATCAATTCGCCCCTCGTTTATCGTTCTTTTGGGCTATTGGTATGAATCATTTTATGGAGATTGCTAAAATGCGTGCGGGACGTTTGATTTGGGCAAAATTGATACAACAATTCCATCCAAAGAATGAGAAATCACTGGCTTTGAGAACGCATTGTCAAACCTCTGGTTGGAGTTTAACCGAGCAAGATCCTTTTAATAATGTAGCACGTACCGCTATTGAAGCTTTAGCTGCTGCGCTGGGCGGTACTCAATCCTTACATACCAATGCATTAGATGAAGCTATTGCTTTACCTACTGATTTTTCGGCACGTATTGCTAGAAACACGCAGATTTATCTTCAGGAAGAAACCGGAATCACCAAAGTAGTGGATCCTTGGGGTGGCTCTAAATACGTAGAATATCTCACTAATCAGTTAGTAGATAAGGCGTGGAACCTAATTCAAGAAGTAGAAGAATTGGGAGGAATGACTAAAGCCATTGAAACAGGCTTGCCTAAGTTAAGAATTGAAGAAGCCGCTGCGCGCAAGCAAGCGCGCATTGATTCGGGTAAGGATATTATTGTTGGGGTAAATAAATACAAAGTAAACACCGATAATGAAGAGTTAGAAATACTAGATGTTGATAATACTGCGGTCAGACTTTCTCAAATTAAACGTATTCATGCCATGAAAGCTTCTCGAGACGAAGCCAAATGTCAATCAGCATTAAGCGCGTTAGCTGATGCCGCTAAAGAAAATACGGGTAACTTACTAGAGTTGGCTATTAACGCAGCCAGATTCCGAGCAACTTTGGGTGAAATATCAATGGCTATGGAGCAGACATTTGGTCGTTTTAAAGCAACTACGCAATCTGTTAAAGGAGTCTACTCCTCTGAAGCTATGAACAACGAAGATTTTAAAAAAGCCATCGCTAAAACTAATGTGTTTGCCAAGTTGGCCGGAAGAAGACCCCGAATTATGGTGGCTAAAATGGGCCAAGATGGTCATGATCGTGGAGCGAAGGTAATTTCTACCAGTTTTGCAGATATGGGTTTTGACGTAGATATAGGTCCTTTATTTCAAACACCTGCTGAAGCCGCTAAACAAGCGGTAGAAAATGACGTGCATATTTTAGGCATATCCTCTTTAGCTGCAGGACATAAGACATTAGTACCTCAAGTGATAGCTGAGCTAGAAAAACTAGACCGACCAGATATTATGGTGGTTGCTGGCGGGGTTATTCCTCAACAAGATTATGCTTTTTTATATGAAGCTGGTGTACTTGGTATTTTTGGTCCTGGAACTAATATATCCATAGCTGCAGGTGAAATTCTAGATATTCTGATTACTGCTAAAAAACAATAAGCCATGTTTGGAGATTTAAAGAATCAACTTAATAAAGGTAAGGAAGATTTAGCCAAACGAATGGTCGATACATATGTTCGTTCGATTTCGCCAAGTACTCACATTGAAGTTATAGCAAACGGGAATAAGCAAATTATGGATATTCGGATAAACGATGAAATCTACGCAGATAAAGAACAGCTAGAAGATGAGTTAATTACCACCTTGAATAACGCTTTAGAAAAAGCAGAAGAGATGTTTCAAGAAGAAATGAAAACGGTGATGAAGTCTAACATGCCTGATATACCTGGTTTAGACGGATTACTAGATTAATGCCTTTTGTTTCTGACTCAAAATTTGATGGCCTTTTAAAAGAAGAATATGGTCACCACTCCGCTATTCATTGGACTTCCTTAGATATTGCCAAAAAATGTGGTCGATGGTTGGATTCTCAAAATGCAAGAAATACCTTAGACATTGGTTCAGGAATAGGTAAGTTTTGTTTTATCGCAGAACATTTTTCAAAGGGAAGCTTTACTGGGGTAGAAATTAGACCCAATTTGGTGCTGGAGTCCATTCGCTTAATGAAGGTGTTAGATAGTCATCGTACATCGTTTACTTCCGCGAGCGTTTTAGAATTTGATTTCAGAAACTTCGATTCGTTCTTTTACTATAATCCTTTTTGTGAGCAAGAAGCGACCGCTGCTTTTATTGACCATGAAATTCGAATACAGCCGAACTTATTGAATTTATACTCCAAAAGTGTTTGTTCAAAATTAGATTCCCTTTCCAGTGGCACCTTATTAATTACATATAGATCCCCTAATTTTGAACCTCCAGAAAAATTTAAGGTGATTGATATTCAAGAAAATGGAGAATTGGTCTTTTGGAAAAACTAATTTCTATGAGACTTAAAGTAGTTTATGAGTCCGTTAGTCGAACTATCGTGAGTATTCACCGGTTGGTTAGCTGCTAGTTCTGGTAATATGTTTTTAGCCAAGCTTTTACCTAACTCCACCCCCATTTGATCAAAGCTATTGATATTCCAAATGGCTCCTTGCACAAAGGTTTTATGCTCATAAATAGCCACTAAAGCCCCTAAGTTTTTAGGCGTTAACTCCTTAATTAAAATTGAATTGGTGGGTACTCCCCCTTTAAAAACTTTAAAAGGAATTAAACCTTTCGATAAGTCCGGTTCATCTTCGATAACCTTCTTCGCACTTTTACCGTTCATGAGTCCTTCCGTTTGTGCAAAGAAATTGGCCATTAATTTATCATGGTGATTACCCACCGGACATTGAGACTTGGCCATACCAATAAAATCAGCCGGTACCGTTTGTGACCCTTGTTGAATCAACTGATAAAACGAATGTTGCCCGTTAGTTCCTGCTTCGCCCCATATTACCGGACTTGTAGCGTATGAAATTACCGCTCCATTTCTATCGGTAGTTTTCCCATTACTTTCCATTCCTAGTTGCTGTAAATAAGCAGGTAGTCTATGTAAACCTTGATCATAAGGTAAAATAGCTTCCGTAGCATACTTACAGAAATTAACATGCCAAATACTAATTAAAGCCATTAAAACAGGAATGTTCGATCCAAAATCTTCTTCTTTAAAATGCGTATCCATAGAATGCGCACCTTCCAATAAATCTTCGAAATTCGAAAACCCAATAGATAATGAGATAGATAACCCAATAGAAGACCAAAGAGAAAATCTACCACCTACCCAATCCCAAAATAAAAAGGTATTGCTTTGACTAATACCAAAAGAGCTTACAGATGCTGCATTCGTAGAAATGGCAACAAAATGTTTTGCAATACAATCTTCATCACTAAACTTATCCATCATCCATTCTCTTAGAGAATTGGCATTAGCCATGGTTTCCTGCGTGGTAAATGTTTTACTAGCCACTAAAAACAAGGTAGTTTCCGGATCAATTTTCGCCCAAACATGAGATAAATGAGCCCCGTCAACGTTCGATACAAAGTGCGTTGATATTCCGCTTGGAATAAATGTGTTCAAAGCTTCCACAATCATTAAAGGACCTAAATCAGAACCTCCAACACCAATATTAACGATCGTATTCAAGGTTTTACCGGTAAACCCTTTTAACTCTCCATTTTGAAACCTGTTGGATACATCTTTTACTTTTTCAAGTTCTGATTTCACATTGAAATGAACTTCTTCCCCATTTAGTTCTAATCCAGAATTAGTCGTGTTTCTTAATTCCGTATGAAGCACGGATCTATTCTCGGTAAAGTTTATTTTATCTCCAGAAAACATCGCTTTAATTTGATCTTTAAGATCACATTCATTGGCTAAATCATTTAATAAAGACAGTGTTTCTTTGGAAATATTATTTTTAGAATAATCAACTAAAAAATCGTTAAACGAGATCGAGAAATCAGTAAAACGATCATCATCTAGTTGAAAAAAATCTCTGGCTAAATTAGACTTATTTTCCTCATAATGAGAAAGTAAACTCTTCCAAGAAGAAGTTGTGGTCGGATCTGTTTTAAACATACTACAAAACAAAGCAATTTAAGGACATATCCTAAGCCGCAGGCTTAATTCTAATCAATCTATGTCCCTTAACAGACTTCCTTTTCAATAAGTTTTCTTGATTCGGAGAAATACCTTGAAACTTAACTAATTGACGTAAAACCTTAGTCCATTCAATCGACTCATTCCACTCTCCTCTATCTCGCATTTCAATAATTTGATTTCTTAATTTAAGTGACCACGCTTTATTAGCTTCGTTGTCTTCAAATTTCACACTTTTCAGCTCGGGTAGGATAAACACTCCATGTTCATTAATCATGAGAAGATACTGCTCAGGGCAAGTAATGATAAAATCGTGAATCCAATTTTGGCCACTGATATAGCACTTCCATGCTTCAATTGTCCAATTAATTGAATTTGCCCATACCCGTTTAGAAATTCCAGCAGGTTTATTTTTAGTGCGAACTACTGACTTAATTTTATTTAGATTATTCATAGTGATCCTCTTTACTTTTATAAATAATTTTCGTTAATCTGAATAAATAAACTGTTTATTGGGAGGTATTTCCGCTTAACAATCTGAGAAACCTTCACTTTTAAATCAAAGCCGTGCATCAATACTTTTTCAATTAAAGAGGCAGTCGTGTGGGGTAAATAACCTAACTTGAAATTTCTGAAGTAGATTTCAACCGCTTGCTGCGGTTGAGAAGCACCATAGTTATAATATAGCGATAGCTCTTCTCCTTCTTTAATATGATGATAAATGGCGGGCATTTGAAATAATGAAAGACCAATTACCTCTGTTGAAATGGGAAATTGCTGCTCATTAGATTTATCTGTTGTAAACAATGCCACTGTTAAATTGTTTTTTACGGTCTCTTCGATGAATGCGTTCATATCTCTTAATTTTGAAGCAAACCTATAGTCCACCACCGTAATGGATTTACGGTTCAAAATGAAGAGGGTTTTTTCATCATGAGATTGTGTTTATTTAGCCTTAGGGCCTATAGATAGGATGTTAATAAAATTAAAAAGTAGTTTCTGAAAATGACGTCAAGCTGGGTTATTCATAAAAAAGAGTTTCATGCCTACCTTAAAATTGAACGATCTTTATCGAACAATACTATTGAAGGTTATCTGGAGGATGTGCGTAAACTAGAGGCGTTTATCGAAATGGAATATCCTTCTATTTCGCCAATGACGGTGGAGGCCAAACATATCCGTTCGTTTTTACATTTTATTACAGAGTTAGGATTAGCTATTAGTTCTCAAAACCGTATTCTTTCCGGTATCAAAGCCTTCTATAAGTATTTATTACTAGAAGACATTATGGATGCTAATCCAACAGAGTTAATAGAAACCGCACGGGTAGGGAGAAAACTTCCAGACACATTAGACAATGATGAAATAGAATTGTTGTTAGATCAAGTTGACCGAAGTAAACCAGAAGGAGAAAGAAACATCGCCATTATTGAAGTGTTGTATGGATGTGGGTTACGAGTGAGTGAATTAGTGAATCTCAAAATATCCAATGTTTATTTTAATGATGGTTTTGTAAGAGTTACAGGAAAAGGAGATAAACAGCGATTAGTTCCTCTAGGCAGAATGGCAAAAAAGCATATTCTATTATATATGGATGACGTTCGAGTTCATGTACCTGTTCAAAAAGGCCAGGAAGATTTTGTGTTTCTAAACCGAAGAGGCAAACAATTAACACGCGTCATGATTTTCACGATCATTAAGACTTTAGCGGAAAAAGCAGGCATTCGAAAAACAATTAGTCCCCATACCTTACGCCATTCATTTGCCACAGAACTCATTCAGCGCGGTGCTGACCTGAGAGCGATACAAGATATGTTAGGGCATGAATCTATTACTACCACAGAAATTTATACGCATTTAAATCAAGCCGATTTATTAGATACGATTATTCAATTTCACCCAAGAAGTTAATTGGTGTACTTACGGTAAAATCGAGGAACTATCTTTTTAGTGATATGCTCTTTTGCCTTTTGGTAAGCTTGATTAGCCGCCTCTTCATAAGAAGACCCCACTCCCTTTAACTTAGAAATTTCTTCTTGATAGACTACCAATTTAGTTTTTTGTTCTATCACCTTAATTGTGGCGTTTAAATACACGTTTTTCAAACCGTATGACTCTCCCACATTGTGACTGCTTGCTTGAATATCCACTAGTAAATCAGCATATTTTTTTGAGCCTCCAGTAATAAACCCCATTTGATTAGCTTCTAGTTCAAATGCTTTTTTCAAGATAGTCCTCGTCTTTTTTACGGAACTTAATTCTTTTGATTGTGCATATAACTTGGGGGCGACTACCTTTATTTTTATTGAACTTGATACATTGGAAATGCGGTCAAATATGAGTTTATCAATTTCATCGGGTCGAACATTTCCTAAAATCATTCCTTGAAAGTCAATTTCTGCGCGTACTTCTTGTATATTATTTGAATTCCCTAATTTTTTAATTTCTGTAAATACCTTTCCTGAAGAGCTACTAACCCCATCTCTAGGACGGATCATACCTTCCGAATAGGTGAATTTCACAGGGATCTGAGCCAATGGTTTGTTTTTCGGGCTTTTAACCAAAAAAGTTAATTCTTCACTGGTAATTGGCCCGCCCCATTTCGCTTCAATTTGAGATTGGTTACCCACTAATGTAAATGCGCGTGTTCCTTGCGAAATTTGAGTTAATAAATAATTACCTAAAAACACATCCTTACTTCCGTTTAAAGTGACTTCTAGCGACTCCCCTAAATACGGTTTAATAGGTTTTAATGCATCAAAGAAATGAATCATAGCCATTCTATAGTTTTGGCGACTCCATTCCTCTTCTGCTTGAATAAGAACACCTACCGATAAATCGGTGGCTTTTGAAATACGTGCTTGTTTGTCGGCTTGAAATTGGGCTTTAGACAATCTATAATACACCCAATATTCCGTAGCATTTTCCCATGTAGCCACCAGTTCATAATTCTCAATGCTTTGATTGGTTTTCACCTGAATAAACTCCTTAAATTCATCTTTATATGTGTTTTGTTCTTCAAACGAAAACAACATAGAATTAGATTTAACCTGTACTTCAATAGAGGACGCTAATTCGTTTAAAGCATTACCCTGAGCAGCCGTAGCATATGTAGTGGGAGTTGCTGTTTTTGAAGCCACAGAAATACCTGTATAATACGCTTGATCTATAGGTCGATTGTTCACCCAACTTGGCCTTAAGACATCTTGATCTAATTCAGAAGTTGACTGATTACGTGCCTTATTAGAAGAAGAACAGCTCAATAAAAATCCGAAACCCAGGATCATTATGTAATTTATGATTTTATAATTCATCCGTATTAAAATTGGTCGCACCTCTTACAATTCCTTTTGATATTTGTTCTAAAACAATGCCCGCCAATTGTGATTCGTTAGATAGAGATCGCTTAGTAGTTGTTGCTTTTTTACGTAAATTTCGTTTCTGGGAACTACTGTTATAAATTACATCTCCCTTTTTAAAACGGGTACCTGAACCGGTATATTTACCGGCATACAAGTTTTTATAATTACCTCGATAATCAATATAATTTACATTATCGGACTTTCTTTGGCGCAATACATCTGACTTCACAACCTCACCTGTTTCGGCAGAGATAAGCTGGTACTGGACTTCTGAATAAACCGTAGATGAACCTGTATATTCATAATAACCAACTCTCTTGTAGTAGGTTTGATAATAGGTCTTCTTTGTATCGGCATCTGTTTTTTTCACCTTGTAACTTTCAAAACCTTGTTTCAATTGTCTGGTAATTTTACCTCCCGAAAACGAATAATTGATTAATTTACCTTGAATTAGCATATTCGCACCTAATAGTTCTCCTGCTCTAATAGCGGAGTTACCAAAAGCGGCATCCGTAACGTTGATTTTTTGTTCTTTAATTAACGCGTCCATATTAGACCGATCTAATACCTTAATAAAGGGATCGTTTGTTTTAATAATTCCTGAAACAACAGCGCTCTGAATGGATTGAACAATGTTTTTCTTATTGGAAACTACACTTTGAAACTCTAATACAGCAACGGTCACCTGACCTTCTTCTAAAGCACGTTCTTTATAATCAATAGCATCTTTGTAATTTGTTTTCTTAGCTAACACCTCTGCCATAATACCGTAACACTTACGAAACTTATCGGCATCAAAAGCAGCAACTCCTAAACGATACAAAGGTTCAATAATAGATTGTAGATTTAGATCTTTCACATCCTTATACTCTGGATCTAGTTTAAGAATTTCGGAATATATTTCTTTTGCTTCCTTAAAATTCTCTTCATATAAAAGGTCTCCAGCAGATTCGTATCTATCTGCTAAATACACCCCCAGCATTTCTTGATAATAGTCGTTATAATACGGAGGTATTTCTATGTTTACAAAACGCCCATATTGACGGGCATAATTTAGCGCTTCTTGATATTTGTACACTGCTCCCTTATAATTAGTTACGGAGTAGGCTTTATAAAACGAGGTTAATGATTTTTCAATCTGGATTTGACCGGTGGTTTTTAATCCGATTTTAGCATCCACATTTTTAGGATTTCGTTGCAATGCCTGCAGAAAAAAAGCAGCAGCCTCTTCATTTAGGCCAGCAGCTTGAAGTTTTTTTGCTTTATTGGAATAGCTTTTAGAACCCGTACAACTCGCTCCAATTAAAAAAACTAAGCAAAAAACAAATAGTAAAAATCTTTTCATAAATAGGTGTAGGTTTGATCTGTTTTACTTTAGCAATGACCATGCCTAAACCCCAAATTTACGTCAAAATAGAAGTAAATGAATAGCGTTTTTTGAGGATTTATATTTGAGGACATTTTTTTCATTCTCTGGCAAAGAGAAGAATAAACTTACCTGTTGAATTCAATCCGCCTGCGGTGCACAAAATCAAGCTTTTACCCCCATAAAAAATAAACCCAGTTGATATAGGAATTTTAGAAAGTTAGTTGCACTTTTGCCGCCCATTATTTATCGGAGTTTCGTACTCCACAAAAATAAAGTGCTATATGCCATTAAAATTAAGATTACAAAGACACGGTAAAAAAAGTAGTCCTTTTTACCACATTGTTGCTGCTGATTCAAGAGCTCCACGTGATGGAAAATTTGTTGAAAAAGTTGGAACATACAATCCAAATGTAAATCCTGCAATTATCGATTTAAACTTCGAAAGAGCATTACATTGGTTAACTGTAGGGGCACAACCTACAGACACTTGTCGCGCAATCTTGAGCTACAGAGGAGTTATGTACATGAATCACCTTAATAAAGGTGTTCTTAAAGGTGCAATGACTCCAGAACAAGCTCAAGCTAAATTTGACAAATGGATGGAAGCTAAAAATGCAGAAGTTGCAGCAAAAGTTTCTGGATTGGATAAAGCTCAAAGAGATGCAGATGCTGCTTCTTTAAAAGCAGAGACTGAGATTAAAGAAAAACGTGCGGCTGAGTACGCTGCTAAAAATGCTGAATTAGCTGCTGAAGCTGCTAAGGCTCAAGCAGAAGCTGCTGCTGCCGCAGTAACTGAAACTCCTGCAGATCAATCAGCTGAAGAAACTACAGAAGCATAATTCTGTAAATGGCTCACACAGGACATTTTGAATTAGGGAAAATAATTCGCCCACATGGCTTTAAAGGAGCTGTCAAAATAAAGTTTACCCATCCTGTGGCAGACCAAATTGAAATTCCGGAATCAGTGTTTATCGATATTGATAATAATCTGATTCCGTTCTTTTTCACCAAGTTTAACCCTCAAAACAATGGTTTCGCCATTGTTAGTTTCGATGACTTAGATACGGAACAAGAAGCAAAAAATATTTCTGGAAGAATTGTTTACCTCCCTCAAGATTTGGAACCTGTTCCAGAAGGAGATGAATTTTATAATGATGAAC
This sequence comes from Salibacteraceae bacterium, assembly GCA_047610145.1. Lineage (GTDB taxonomy): Bacteria > Bacteroidota > Bacteroidia > Flavobacteriales_G > Salibacteraceae > CAJXZP01. Next base: position 11,658 of record JBLFZF010000083.1, read on the forward strand.
TAATCGGTTTTAAAGTAATCGATGCCCATCATGGAGATATTGGTATTTTAGAGAATGTGATGGAAGCTCCAGCTCAAGACATTTTTGAAATCACCCACCCTAGTGGTAAAGAAATAATGGTACCTATTCTCGGTAACTTCATTCAAGAAATTGATCGCGAAAATAAAATTCTTAAACTAGAAGCTCCCGAAGGGCTAATCGAATTTTATTTGGAATAACTAT
>JBLFZF010000084.1:0-11849 GCA_047610145.1 Salibacteraceae bacterium
GTTGAATGTAATAACCGGTGAAAAGGAATTAATTAAAAAGGCCGTGGGTTACAATACTTCTATGTCGCCTTCTGGTAGATATTTCGCTTATTTTAATGGCAAGGAATCGGCTTGGTATTGCATAGATATGGAGACTAAAATAGACGTTTTGATTTCTCAGCAATTAACCAATCAAAATCAAATTATAGCGAATTTAGAATCCGAAATTCCGGCAAAACCTTTTGCTATTGGTATGTATGGATGGGTAGAGTCGGAAGAATGGATGTTGATTAAAACAAAATATGATATTTGGAAAGTAGATCCGAAGGGAGTGAAATCCCCGGTTTCGTTAACTAATGGAAAAGCTGATCAGGAAAAATGGAAAGTAAATATCCGAAATTTTGATCGAGATTTAGAGTATGTGAATCTGGATTCGATAGTAATGATATCGGTTCAAAACATCGTAACCAATGAAGCCGGTTTGTTTTTAAGAGATCCTGTGAACGGAAATGTTACTGAGCTGACTTATGGAAAACAATCTATATACCAGGTGGTCAGAGCCAAAGAAGTAAATCGCTTTTTCTATCGTCCTGCAAGCTTTGAAACGTATCCTGATTTAGTGTATACGAAGATTTCAGAAGGGAACTCGATTACTAAGCAATTTCAAAACACCGTAAAAATATCGAATGCCTTACCCGAGCAAAAGGAAGTTCTTTGGGGGTCGGTGACTCAACATTTTTGGAAAGATGAAAATGGTTTGGAACAAAAAGGGTTATTGTACTATCCAGAAAATTTCGATTCAACCAAGCAGTACCCGGTTATGATTTACTTTTATGAAAAGTACTTCAGCTCAGAATTTTCTTATAGATCATTCAGACCTTCGCATTCAACGGTTGCAGTTCCTTTATATACAAGTAACGGCTATTTAGTATTAATTCCAGATATTCATTACGGTACAGGTCACCCTGGAAAAGACGGTTTAAACGCGGTAGTAAGTGGGGCCAACTCCTTAAAGAAGTTACCCTACGTAAATGGGGCTAAAATGGCCATTCAAGGGCAAAGTTGGGGTGGTTACCAAGTGGCTTATATTGTGACGCAAACTAATATGTTTGCAGCGGCTATGGCCGGAGCACCCGTAAGTAATATGACTTCTGCTTACGGTGGTATCCGTTGGGGTTCAGGTATGAGTAGAGAATTCCAGTATGAGCGTACGCAATCTAGAATTGGTCAAAATCTTTGGGATGGACATGATTTGTATATTGAGAACTCACCCGTTTTTCATTTACCTAAAGTCACTACTCCATTGCTGATAATGCATAATGATAAAGATGGGGCAGTACCCTATTATCAAGGTATCGAAATGTTTATGGGAATGCGAAGATTGCAAAAGCCAGCGTGGTTATTGGTGTATAATAATGAACAGCACAATTTACGTAAGATGCCAAACCGACTGGATTTAAGCAGAAGAATGTATCAGTTCTTTAATTTTTACTTAAAAGACGGCCCAATGCCAAAATGGATGAAAGAAGGTGTTCCGGCAATAGATAAAGGGAAGGATTACGGATTTGAAGTAGTGCCTAATAAATAAGGATTAAGATATGAAAAGTGGTGTGGTAGGCTTTAAACCGCACCCTGAAAATTGCAGAACAGCGCCTCCGTTTATGGTAACTTTTGAAAAAGATTTTGGAGTAGAGAAAACTAGATTAGTTGACTATTATTAATAGAACCAAAAAACTAGGGGTCTCTTATTTTGAAGGAAAGGAATCTAATTCATTTGGTGTTTTAACGGTTCAGGAGTGGCGTAATTCTTTCTACAAACATTTAGACCATCACTTGAGGCAATTTGGGGTGTAAGCTTAAAATCATAATTTTTAAAAGAGAGCGACTTCAAAAGAGTCGCTCTTTCTTGTACCTATTATTCTAATAGCACAATTCAATAATTCGAGTATGACTGCACAGAAATCACTCCCGAAAATTATTGACAAAAAATCAATAAATTTTTATTCTACCTGTTTTTAGCCTCAAAAAACCTATCCTCTGGATAGGTTTTCGGACATTTTTCTGAAAAACTTGTATCTCTGTATACTTTACCTAAAACATTGTGCATAGCTTTATCAAATAACTTTTTATAACCAATAATAATTACTTAAAATGAAACTTAAACAATTACTCTTTGTGGGTGGGTTAATGGCTCTCTTTACACACACACACACAGGCGCAGCAGCCTAAATGGAACATTCATGATAATAGCATAGATTATGTTGGATCTACCTCTGTACCCATTATAAATAACCCCAATCCAGAATATACCCAGAATGCGGTTTGGTCTTCTCTAGGCGATTTACTGATTTTTGAAGTAGATGGGTCTACGATAAAACGGGAGGTGTGATATTGCACATGACATCCGAAGGAGCTGCCCTCTATAGTATCGCTGTTAATGTAAAAGGTTTCACAGAATTCATTTTCGTACCTGTGCCAGGTAGTTGTACAGAGTGTTACGGGATAACTACATATTCCAATGGAGTTGTTTTCGGTTCCGCAACACCTTATGTTTCAGATGTAATATGGTGTAAAATTGACCGAAGTGGAAATAATGGGCTTGGTGTTGCCACCGTTTTACCCCAAACAGGTTTGAGAATAGCAAAAGAAAGTATTAATTGTACCACACGCAGTCCTGAGGGGCCAAACACTAATGATTTTCAAATGCATATTGAAGTAACTACAACCAGAGGGAATGGCGAGCGCTATTTATTTGCGTCAAACTCAACATGTGTGGCAGTATTGAATATGGACGGAAATGGGATTACCCCAATTGACGGTTATCAAACAGGGGGAGCCTTTATTCAAAACTTAAGGTCTGAGATGGAGGTTTTAAGGACCAATGATTTATATGAAGTAGCCATGCCTTATTACAATGATAATTCCGGTAATATATATAACTCCATTACGTTCTTTAATTTCGATATGAGCTCTGGCACCCCTTCTGTAAGCCATTATCAAGTTAGTTTGCCAGGTGAGCCTAGTAAAGTCACCTATATTAAGGGAATAGAATATTCTGAGAATGGGCTGTATGTGTATGCATCGGTATTAACAATGAAGAGCAACTTGTCAGAGGTAGCTACAGCAGATAATATTGTTTACTTCTCTAGGTCGAGTTTAGGCGCTCCTTTTATCTATGTTGGGGTTCTTACCTCAGGGGCTAGCACCTCCGATTTTGGATACGGAATGCTAGAAAAAGGAGTAGATGGAAAGCTTTGGTGTATGGGAGATAGTCGAATGGCAACACTGGCAGATAATAATAACCCTGGCTCTAGTTTTAATGCAAATGCAATAACAGTTTCTAATAACTTGACAATTGCGGATCATTATAATGTAAATGGTTTTGGAAACACTAATGGTCCAAAAGAGGATGTAATCAAACGAAGCATGTATTTGATGATAGATCAAATAGATGGAGAAGATTACTCTTTATGGTCATCTGGTGGTAATTTGTTTCCAAGTACTATATCTGTGTGTAGTTTTCCGTATAATTTAACTATTCCTGCAAATTCAACGGTTAATTACTTCCCAAACCCTCAGCCCATGTATGGAGGAGGATCTGCATCGGTGACTCATACGGGTAATATGAAAATTATTTATGAAGATGGAAGTGGGTGTGAGTTTGTAGAGTTAATTGAGTTTATTGACGATGGTATTATTTGTGACGCTGAATTTGCAATGGATTATGACCCAGAATTACCAGAAGGGTATGTTTACGTAGAAGCATTAACCGCCTGTGATGCCCCGTCTAACTTCATTCACTTTTGGTTTTTATATATTGATGTAGGTGGTGTGTGGCAGCAAGTTGATGCCCAGGGGGGTGTGACCTCTACAAATTTGGGTTTAATAAAAAAAGGTAATAATAGGTATTGGATTAGGCACCTCGTTATGAATAATAATTCATCTTGTACTCCCGTTCCCGTATCTTATGTAGATGCTTACTTCACTTATTAAAAAAAAAATAACATGAAAAAATCATTTTTTTTAGGGTTTCTGTTTTTTATTCCTGCTAGCATTTTTGCTCAAATTTTTGTGACCTTTACTAATCAAGCAGATGTGGATGCATACAGTTTTCAAGCAGGTTCTGATTATAATGTCAGTCTTCTAAACGATACCACGCTACCTCTTTCAGGTCAGATTGCGAATATGCAATCATTATTAACTATAACCGGGTATTTAAATTTAAATATTGAACACACCTTATTAACTAGTTTAGCAGGAGTTGAAAACAGCGCTAGTTTATTTATTTATATGGAAGGCAATAAAATGTGGGACACACTTTTTATACCTGATGATGTAGAATATTTATTTGGGCTTTCATGTGAGCGGACTTTCTTAAAACGAATTTATGGAGCGGAAAAAGTGAGGTTTTTAAATGGGGTTAATTTAATTGATAATGATAGGTTAAAGGATGTGCATTTAGCACTGCCTCTATTGGACTCAACCTCTATTCCGTTATGGTTAAAAGTAGAACAAAATGATAGTTTAAAAACCTTTTATTGGGGAGACATGAGTAATCATTTATCTACATTCAATTTTTTTGAAAATAGACAAATGAAGCATGTACATATAGAAACTGTACGAAACAAAATAAATGGGAAGATTGAGTTTAACCCGGACTTAGATTCTATAAGTGGATTTCTTGGATTGGACTCTATACACTCCATGTTTATTAAACAGAACTATCAGCTCGCAGAAGCCTGTGTGTTTCAAAGAGGAATAGAGAACTACCTTGTAAAATACCCTAACCTGACTCATTTCTTTGAAATTCAGAATAATGCAACTGGCCTAAAAAGCCTTAACGACCTACTCACGGCAGATTGCAGTTGGTTACCCAATGGAGTAGAAGAGCCATTTTTAGGAGATTTACATATTTACCCAAACCCGGCACATACGGAGGTATTTATTCCTATACCAGAAAAACCAACGGTTTATCATATTTACGATATGACAGGTAAAGAAGTAAGCTCTGGCTTAGTAGCCTCAGATGGGCGTATTTCATTAGTCAATGTTTCTAAAGGGATGTACGTACTTTTAGTAGGGAATAAGCGTAATAAATTACTGGTTCAGTAAAATTGATGTAGGTGGTGTATGGCAGCAAGTTGATGCCCAGGGGGGTGTGACCTCTACAAATTTGGGCATTATTAAAAAAGGTAATTATAAGTATTGGATTAGGCACCTCGTTATGAATAATAATTCATCTTGTATTCCCGTACCCGTTTCTTATGTAGATGCTTACTTCACTTATTAAAAAAAATAAATAGTATGAAAAAATCAATTTTAGTAGGCTTGTTATTTGTGCTTCCTGCTTGCATTTTCGCCCAAATATCGGCCACATTTACTAAACAATCAGAAATAGATGCGTATAGCTTTCAGAGTGGGGTGTTTTATTATTTGATTATTGATAATGATACAACTTTGCCTGTCTCAGATCAGGTAAACGATATATCTTCAATGGTAGCTATAGATACCACTTTAAACATTGAAATAATTAATAGCTTAATTGAAGACGTAGAAGGTTTGGCGAATGTGATCTATATTGATTTATACCTTGAAGGGAATAGAAAAATGGACACCTTGTTTTTGGGTGACAATATTACCCGCGCATCTACCATCGTGATTGATGATACGTATTTAGAACACATCTATGGGTTAAAAAATGTCAGAGGGGTGTCGCGCATATATATCGGTAAAAACCTTCATTTGCAATCGGTAGATTTAGATTTATCGGAAATGGATAGCACCTATAACGGCACCACCTTAGATGTAACGCTAAATGACAGTTTAAAAACCTTTAATTGGGGTAATCCGCATGAAAAACTAAGGAATTTATCTTTTTTCGACAATAGACAGTTAAGACATGTTCATATTGAAACAGTTCGAAACAAAATAAACGGGGAGATTGAGTTTAACCCAGATTTAGATTCTATAAGTGGCTTTGTGGGGTTAGACTCTGTCCGCTTCATGACTATAAAAAACAACTATAAACTTGCAGAAGCCTGCGTGTTTCAAAAAGGGATAGACAATTTCCTAATAGACAACCCTACACTGACCCATTTCTTTGAAATTCAGAATAACGCAACGGGTTTGAAAAGCCTCAACGATCTCCTCACCGCAGATTGCAGCTGGTTACCTAACGGAGTAGAAGAACCATTTTTAGGAGATTTACATATCTACCCAAACCCGGCACATACCGAGGTATTTATACCAGTGCCCGAAAAGCCAACGGTATATCATATTTACGACATGACAGGTAAAGTGGTAAGCTCGGGCTTAGTAGCCTCCGATGGGCGTATTTCATTAGCCAATGTTTCTAAAGGGATGTACGTACTTTTAGTAGGTAATAAGCGTAATAAATTGATGGTTCAGTAAATTGAGTCTAAATAATTTTTTAAGCCCCTAGCTGAATTTTCGGTTAGGGGTTTTTTATTTGAACGGGTGCGAAATCTCGAAAAGTTGTCAGGGGCGTATTAGCCTTTGGGAAAGGCTATCGGGATAATATTCTACAAACCTAACCACCCTCATCTCAGGCAATTCGGATGGTAGTTTCTTTCCAATTTAATTACTATTGCAGTATGATCCGTATGTTTTACCGTATAGTAAGGTTACCTTAACAACCCAAGTATCTGGCCAAATTAACTTGGGTTCTAGTCTTGTGGCTTATTCCAAGTTAGATGGAAACACAAATGATGAAAGTGTTTTGGGTATTAACGGAACGGCTACTGGAACCACATTGACAACGGGTAAAACCGGAGTGACAAATACGGCATATTCTTTTAATGGTACTAATTCAGGTATAGAATGTGGTACCGGAAATCGTGGCGTTGTGGATACAATAACCATTAGTGCGTGGGTGAAAACTACGTCTCTTTCGTTGGGTTTTATTGTTGGTAAATATGATTGGGTAGCTAATAAAGGCTATCACTTGTTCATAACTAACGGAAATATTGCTTTAGCTGGTAGGAATAATGGATCTACCTATATCAATACGAGAATAGGAAGTGTAGGTAATTTCGTTGCTTATGGAAATTGGCATTTTGTGGTGGGTGAAATTGCCGGAAACCGATGGACCGCTTGGGTAGATTGTATTCAGGTAAATCAGGTTTTTTCCACGGCTTCATCTCCCAACTTGGCGTATTCTGAGTCGTTAACTATTGGTTATTACGATGAAGTGAATAATTCACCCTCACTTTTTTATGATGGAGATATAGATGAGAGTTTATAATCGGGTTTTGGCTCCGTCTGAGCGAGTTTTAGTTTGCGATATTAATTATGTGGACCCAGTGTTGGCTGCACCAGTTGTATCTAATGATTTAATAGTCTGTATGGATTCCATCTTCGTTTTAAATGCAATTCCAGACTCAGGTGTGGTGTATTGGGAGTCTCCATTGGGTACGCAAGTTGCTACCGGAAACTCTTTTGTAACGAGTACTAATCAAAATAGAACATATCATGTGTACTCTGTTTTAAATGGAATCTATAGTGATACGGCAATGATAAATGTTGGAGTTCTAAATTGCGCCAATTTTCTAAGTCCAGTTGGTCCTTCCGATACTACGGTATGTATAGACTCATTGGTCATTTTTAGTGCTTCAGCTGATTCTGGAGTAATTTATTGGGAATCACCATTGGGTACTGTCATTGGTACTGGAAATACGATAACGACATCATTCGCTAATACAGCGGTGGTTTATTTATATTCACTTTCGAATGGTAATTACAGCGACACGAGTTCCTTTAATGTTTCTGTTCAGAACTGTTCTAATTTTTCAGCTCCAGATGGACCAGGAGATACTTTGATATGTGAAAATGATTATGCTACCTTCATGGCCACTGCCGACTCAGGAACCATTTATTGGGAAACACCATTAGGTACGGTGCATACCATTGGAAATAGCTTTTCAGATGCATTTGCTCAAACCACTAACGTGTATTTTTATTCGAAAACTTTAACTCGTACCAGTGACACAGGAATGGGGAGGGGCTAAATGACTATTTTGAGCTGTCAATTCCTTACGATGCATGTTTGTTAGGTTCCGTTTATAATCGATGGGGAGGGGTGGTTTACTATGTCGATTCCGTTGGTTTCTCATGGGACGGATTTATTGGCTCCACAAGTGAGCAGGCTCCGGAAGGGGTTTATTACTATATCGTTTCGTATTGCGTTAACGGAGAAACTAAAACACATAAAGGCTCCTTCTCTCTCGTTAGATAGACTAAAGGGGTCGGGAGTTCTATTGTAGCGGATGGCGGAATGATAGTTCTAAAATTAAACTATTAACTTCGAATAGCCTCCACTGGATCTTTTTTAGCGGCTTGCCAAGCAGGTACAACTCCTGCAATAACTCCAATTATCACCGAAATGGTTATGCCTAATGATATATTACTAAAGGTCATCACTACTTCATATTCGGTGGTCATGTTTATTATAAAAGCTAAAATGGCAATAAGCACTAATCCAATGATTCCGCCAATTAATGAGAGGATGACAGATTCACTTAAAAACTGAAATAGAATAAATCCATTTTTGGCCCCTAGCGCTTTTTGAATACCAATAATTTTAGTGCGTTCTCTTACCGAAACAAACATAATATTGGCAATGCTAACTGCGCCAACAATAATAGAGAACCCACCAATCACAGAGCCGAGAATATGAATGAACCCGAAAAAACCATCAAAACCTTCTGAGATAATACTCACCTCGTTTAGTGCAAAATCATTCTGTTCTTTCGGTTTAAGTCTACGTTGAGAACGCATAATTCCAGTAAGTTCATCAATCAAAGCTGCGTTTTGAACGCCTTCCTTTGCTTTTACGTAAATGGTTGGATCCACTCTTGAAGAACGCACATTAACCATGGTGCGAGCATAATTTAGGTTTAAAACCACATACGGATCTAAAGAAAACCCAATCATGCTCTCTCCTTCTCGTTTAAATACGCCAATTACTTTAACTTTTCGGCCTCCTACTTTAATCACTTTCTCAATAGGAGAAGTGAATCCAAATAAATCTTTCGCTATTTGATCACCTAGAACACAGACATTCGATCCAGAAATAATTTCTTTCTCTGTGAAATAACGCCCTTTTTCAACTTCAAAGTTCCTCACTCTGTCATATCCTTTGGATGCACCTACAATAATGGTTTGTTCAACACTGTTAGAGCTGAATTTCACGGTTCTAGAAAAGTTACATGTAAAAGCACTTCCTTCTGCACTTTCGCATTGCTCAGAAATAGCAATTTGTTCAGAAGGTTGCGGATAAGGCCTCGACATGTAATCCCACCAATTATAAGCGCCTCCAAATTGCCAAGGCCATTTTTGGACGAAAATCACATTATTGCCTAAGTCTTCTACACTACTTCTAATTTTGAGCTCTAATGAATCCACTAACGTGAAAACGGTAATGATGGAGAAAATACCAATAGTAATTCCAAGTAAAGAAAGAATGGTTCGTAATTTATTCGTTGCTAAAGCAGTAAGCGAAAATGCTACGCTCTCTTTGAATAATTTTAGGTATATTTTCATAGTTGTTGACAAAGGTAAATGACACAAACTGTAATGATTCACCGCTTGTAAAAGGATATGGACATTTGTCACAAATAAAATAACAGAAAAAGATGTTTAAAACACGTTGAAAAACGCATTTTATTCGGACTTTTGCATATTGCCTTTCGGTAGGTAATTCGTTAAAATTGCTAGAACCACAAAAACAAGTTATAGGGATGTCAGTAAAAATCAAAACTGCTTTAATATCAGTATTTTACAAGGATGGTTTAGAGCCAATTGTTAAGAAGCTTCATGCGCAAGGAGTTCAAATTATTTCAACAGGTGGCACCCAAACTTTCGTTGAAGGTTTTGGAATTCCAGTGACTCCTGCGGAAAACTTAACGGGGTATCCTTCCATTTTGGGTGGAAGAGTGAAAACTTTGCATCCCGCAATTTTTGGAGGTATCCTATCTAGACGAGAATTAGCGTCTGATAAAACGCAGTTAGAAGAGTTTAAAATACCAGAAATTGATTTGGTAATTGTAGATTTATATCCGTTTGAGGAAACCGTTGCTTCAGGTGCAGAAGAGCAAGACATTATTGAGAAAATTGATATTGGTGGAATTTCATTAATTAGAGCAGCCGCTAAGAATTTTAAGGATGTTTTAATTGTATCTTCCCGTGATCAATATACAGATGCGTTGAATGTGATTTCTGAAAACGAGGGGACAACTGAATTAGCGACTAGAAAACGGTATGCCGGTCAAGCTTTTGCGGTTTCGTCTCATTACGATACACATATTCATAATTATTTCAATCCAACTCCAGATGCACTTAAGGTTAGCGAAAACAATCAAAGTGTATTGAGATACGGAGAGAATCCTCATCAAAAAGGATATTTCTACGGGAAGTTAGAAGAGCTTTTTGATAAGAAGAACGGAAAAGAATTATCGTATAATAATTTACTGGATGTGGATGCTGCGGTAGCATTAATAGCAGATTATGAAGCCTGTACTTTTGTGGTAATGAAGCACAATAATGCGTGTGGTTTGGCAACTAGAGATACTGTTTGCGAAGCATTTAAAGATGCGCTTGCAGGTGATCCAACTTCTGCTTTTGGTGGAGTTTTAATTGCAAATAGAGAAATTGATTTGGCGACAGCTAACGAGATTGACAGAATATTCTACGAAGTGGTGATTGCGCCTTCGTTTAGCGAAGAAGCTTTGGGTTTCTTATCTAAAAAGAAAAATAGAATTGTTTTAGTTCAGAAAAAAGTAGAAGTGGCTAATCAAATGGTGAGAACGGCATTGAACGGTTACTTAGTGCAAGACAGAGATGTAAGTACACAAATAGCTACTGATTTAAAGCCGGTAACTAAAGTGGCTCCTACGGCTGATGAAGTAGCGGATTTATTGTTTGCCAATAAATTAGTGAAACATACAAAATCGAATACCATTATTTTAGTAAAGAATGGACAGTTATTAGCGAGTGGAACAGGTCAAACATCAAGAGTAGATGCCTTGAATCAAGCCATCGCAAAAGCGCAATCATTTGGCTTTGATTTAAAAGGAGCCGTCTTGGCGTCAGATGCCTTTTTTCCTTTTGCAGATTGTGTAGAGATTGCGAATAATGCAGGTATTCATGCAGTGATTCAACCTGGCGGGTCTATCAAAGATCAACTGTCTGTTGATTACTGTAATGCAAACGGAATGGCTATGGTCATGACAGGTGTACGTCACTTTAAACATTAAAAGAAATGCGTGCCTAGCACGGTAATAAAAATATAGATGGGATTTTTCGATTTTTTTACACAAGAAATAGCAATCGATTTAGGTACGGCAAACACCTTGATTATTTATAACGATAAAGTCGTGGTAGATGAGCCTTCAATAGTGGCTTTAGATAGAGCCTCGGGTAGAGTTTTGGCTGTTGGGAAACAAGCGCAACAAATGCACGGTAAAACGCATGAGAACATTAAAACAATCCGACCATTAAAAGATGGGGTGATTGCTGATTTTCATGCGGCAGAACATATGATTAGAGGAATGATCAAGATGATCCCGTCTAAAAATCGATTGTTTACTCCTTCTTTAAAAATGGTAATCTGTATCCCATCAGGAATTACCGAGGTAGAGAAACGTGCGGTTCGAGATAGTGCAGAGCATGCTGGTGCGAAAGATGTGTATTTAATTCACGAGCCTATGGCGGCTGCGATCGGTATTGGTATCGATGTCGAAGAGCCTATGGGTAACATGGTTATTGATATCGGTGGTGGCACATCTGAAATTGCAGTAATTGCACTGGGTGGTATTGTATGTGATAAATCTATTCGAGTGGCGGGGGATGAG
>JBLFZF010000085.1:0-11810 GCA_047610145.1 Salibacteraceae bacterium
TAATTGCTAATTCACCAGAAGAATATGCCCAGTTTTCACTGGATTTAATTCAAGACTCCCTGGCCTCTAAGCAGCTTGCGATTGCATCATATAACTGGGTTAAAAAGAATTATGACTGGTCTAAAAATGGTCAAAAACTACTCGATCTGCTTGATAAATAAGTATTTATTTAATAAAAAAACAACCCCTCCCCTATTTTTTACGTCTATATATTAAAGGGCGAGAAAACGTCTATTCATTTTACTCCTTGCTCAAAATGTAATAGATTTTTTTTCGTGTTTTTTTGTTTAAAAAACAGCAAATTGATAATCGGGGTTCCGTTCTAGATCAATTTCAGGATTTAACATTTCCCGTACCTTATCGGTAACAAACTGCTCAAACTGGTCTAACTCATCTTTACCTAAAATGGTTTGATTATTCAGTTTTGCTTTGAGTAATTCTAACTCTGATTTACGTAACGTATATATACCAGACACCACCCTGTCAGATTTTAACTGCACACTCGTTAACCACGCATACATTAACAATTGAACAAACTTTGGTTTATACTTTACACCCGATAAATCTTCTATCTCTTTAATAGTTAAATCGGATTGATTCACTCCGCCTGTTTTATAATCTATCACATGAGGCACCCCTTGACGGCTCTCCACCCGATCGGCCTTTCCTCCGAACTTGAAGGTTAATCCATCAATTTGTAATTCTGTTTTTAAATGTAACTCGTTTGCGATTAAAGTGACCGGAAACTCAGACTTCTTTAAAAAATCGATATCTAATTTGATAAATCGTTTCACATATTTCGCTACAGAATAGAATGATAAATAATGTTTTCCTCTAGCATAATTAGGAATAACCTTCGAAAACTGTTTCTCAATGATTAAATCCACCTTTTTTAAAGCATCTAAAAGCTTAGACGCACTCAGAACCGCATTTTCAAATGGAATATAAAACTCCTCTAAGCATTCATGAACGATAGATCCAAAGGTATTATGCTCTACATCTTCCTCTACCGCATTTGGTTGTCGGATTCCAACTACATTGCCATAGTAAAAATCTATGGGCGACTCTACATACGTATTTAAAGCCGAAGGAGACAAACCTTTTTGAGTTAAGTACTTGGTAATATTCTCAATGACCTCAGGTGTCTTTTGAAGCACGTTTCTCTTTTCTATTTTACCATCTTCAAAAATACCAATATGATGTTTGAACTGGATTTCAGCATTAATCTCGGGCCACTCGTGCTCAATTTGACGAATAAACCGACTTTTCTCATTACTCCCTACTCCGCTAGTAGATGAATCATATATTAAATGAATATTTTCTGCTTGCGAAAGGATCCGATAAAAGTGATAGGCAAAAATAGACTCCCTATCTTGATGTGTTTGAATTCCAAAGCCAGACCTTAGTGTAAACGGCAAAAAACTTTGAAAACCACCTTTAGAAGGAAAAACGCCTTCGTTTACCGATACAAAAACAACATTCTTAAAACTTAATAATCGTGTTTCTAATAATCCCATTATTTGAATTCCCGCCAACGGTTCTCCAGAAAATGGAACTTGAATTTTAGAAACAACATGCTTAAAAATCCGTCTTACTCCCTCTAAAGTAATTTCATGCTTAAACTTTTGTAAATACCCGTTCAGCTTTCGTAGAGAGTTTTTGAAGAAATACATTTGCTCCAGCAATACATCATCGTTTTGTTTGGACTCTTCCACATTTTGTTGAAACCTACCTAAACAGAAACTTAAGAATTGAATTCCGCTAATTGGCTTCTTTTGCCAATCGCTAAACATCAATCCAATTTCCTGGGGCAAATCACTGTTTTCTAATTGCTTTCGCAAATAAGACTCTTCTATCCATACTTGATTAGATTTCACCAACAACCCAGCTATCTTTTGAAAAAGTTCATTTTCCCCATAAATAGAAACTAAAATAGGGTTAGTAATGACCTTCATGACATCTTTATGGTAAAAGTGTCTTTGATCGTTTCTGATACTTACCAGCTTTTGCATTCCAAACAGTTGTTCAGAAAAGCTCATAAATGAAGTTAACCCTAAAGGAAAACCCAGTGTTACATTAACATCACCCACTGAAGAAGGTAACGATTCTAATACGGGCATGAGCAGACCTTCATCGGCTAAGATTATGGCTGTTTCACTATTTACCGTTAAACTAGAGTTGGAATCAAATAGATCACCGACCATTCTAGCCATGGCAATATTTCCGTTCAAAGAATACGTATGAATTTGTTTTTGCCCTTGAGACAAATGATCCGTGTTCCATTTGAACTTTGAACCTTCTTTTTTATAAAAGGACCGCAAAAAATTACCTGATTCTTGATCGAAGTCTTGTAACATTTGGTTTTCCGCTTCAAAATAAATTTTCAAACCACGTTCTTTAGTTAACCACTCAAACAAGGTTTTTTCAGCTCGGGTTAAAGCGTTTAAACCTGAAACATACATGTTATCCCATTTTTTTGTTCTGTCTAAAATAGTATCCACACGTTCCGATTCAATCTCTCCTTTTAAATATCTATAGATCAATCCTTGATATGCCTTATTGGCTCCAAGCAATCTTTTTTGATAGGCATTATAGTACTTGGAAAGGTTTGAAAAAGAATCTAAATAGTTTTGTGTGAGTTTATGTGTTCCTGAATATTCTAAATTCCACTGCTCTAATTTCACAAAATCGTTTACATTTTCAAATAATGAATCAGCATCCGCTAATGCCATATCTATATCATTGAAATCACCTAGAATTATTTTACCGACATCTACAAATCGATCAAAGCTCAATTGCGGTTGAATATTTAACTCCTTATGTACTTCATACAATTCAAAAAGCTGCTCTAACGGATCAATTATAGTTAATCCTGATAATTGTTCAATAAAGGAGTCTACGGTTACTATGTTGGGCGACCAAAACGTTTCTCCTTTCAGTTTAGCCAATTCCTTTTTAAAGAATAAACCCGACCTTTTACTGGGAAAGACAAAACATAATTTATCTAACTTATCGGGGTGGTTATGATGAATTTCAGATGCTAATTTATGAAGAAAGGTTGTTTCCATAGTGACGTAAATAGAAAACGAAAGTTACGGTTTTACCCATCACTATTCATCTAAAATCACCTACAATAAATTAAATTTTAAAGCCTCTCTTCATGAATTTAACAAATTCACTTCTTCCCTCTTTGGTGGTTACGGCTTTCCAAACGATAGTCCAAAACGATTGTTTTCCAATTTCTGGTATGGGTAACTCTATTTTTTCTGGTCGATCATAATTAATGGTGTTTCCCGACTCCTCCATCAGCCCTTTCATTTCTGTGTTAGATGAAACGCCCATTAAATTATCTGCTTTGTTATAATAACCTTGAGAAATACTTCTACGCCCCATTTTATCTTCCAGAATACCTAAGTTATTATACGCAATGGCATCTTCAGGATCTAAATTAACGGCCTCTTTATAGTCTTGTATCGCACCGAGCACATCTCCAAAAGAGTCTCTCATAAATGCCCTACATGCGTATCTAAAAGAATAGTTAGGCTGCATTTCTACCGCGCTGTCCGCGTCTATTAAGGCTAACGTTTTTTTCTTTAAGTGAAAATAACACATGGCACGTTGATATAATATCTCCGGGTTTCCAGGATCTTTTTCTAATGCTAATGTAAAATCCATAATAGCGCCATCAAAATCACGCTTTTTATATTTTTCTTCTCCGTTCTCGAAAGCCTTATTTATCATGAGTAGCTATTTGATACAAAACTACCATTATAGAAGAGAATACGCCTAAATTTGTACCATGGTTGATGTAACAATTTCTTATCCAGTTTTTAGAAAATACGAAGGCGATTTTTCATTTTTTAAAATCACTAGCGCGCATAGCTTTATTGAACTAAAAGTAATGGGTGAAAACGTGACCAAAATTTCGTTTACTGCAAAAATATTACCCGATTTTCAATTCATTAATGACATGGTAAATCGGCATAATAATCACTGGATTGATAGCAGTGAGTCTGAGTTTAATAAAATACTTAACCAAGCTGCTTTTTAGTGCTTTCAATTACCTTTTTGTATACTTCCTCATACATAGGAACAACATTAGATATATCAAATTCCTTAGCTCTATCGAAGGCATTTTGACTCAACTTAGATTTCAGTACTGGATTTTGTAAAATTCGAAGACTATTTTTTATCATATCTGTCACATCTCCTACACTACTTGCATATCCAGTAACTCCATCAATATTAACTTCTGGCAACCCGCCAGTGTTAGTAGATATAACAGGTACTTTTGCAGCCATTGCTTCTAATGCGGCTAACCCAAAGCTCTCTGAAGAGGAAGGTAATAGAAACAAGTCAGACATGCATAACACTCGTTCCACCTCATTAGTTTTACCCAAGTATTTCACATCTTCTTCAATTCCTAAATCTTTTGCAATTTGAAGTGTTTGATCCCGATCCGGACCATCGCCCATAAGAATAAGCTTCGCTTTTACTTCTTTTCGAATACCGGCAAAAATCTTCATGACATCCTTTGTTCTTTTTAACGGTCTAAAGTTCGATATATGAGAAATCACGAACTCCCCTTCTTCTGCTAGCTGATTAGATAATCTGCTTTTAGAAGTGTATAGCGAAATATCTATAAAGTTCGGAATTACGGTTATCTCTTTATTGGTACTGAAGTTGGTAATTGTATCTTCTTTTAAACTTTGAGAAACCGCTGTAACCGCACAGGAATGTTCTATACTAAATTTTACGGCCGGCAAATAAGACGGTTGCTTCCCAACTAAAGTAATATCCGTACCGTGTAATGTAGTTACTACCGAAATATTGATTCCTCTATCTTTTAGAATTTGCCTGGCCATAAATGCTGCGTAAGCATGTGGTATTGCATAATGCACATGTAACACATCTAACTTACGACTTATTACGGTTTCGACCATCTGACTTGAAAGAGCCAACTCATAAGGTTGGTAATCAAACAAGGGGTATACGTGTACGTTTACTTCGTGATAATAAATGTTCTTATCCATAATATCTAACCTTACGGGCTGATCGTAAGTGATAAAATGTACCTCATGGCCTTTATTCGCAAGTGCATGTCCTAGCTCTGTAGCTACAATTCCACTACCACCAAATGTGGGATAACAAACTATTCCTATTTTCATAAAATGATTGATCAATTTATAAGGTGAAAAATCTTTAAGTAGATTTTTTTTTAGCCTTATGAAACACAAATATAAACCGTAAAGAGCAGTTTAATTTACTGTATTGTAGCGAATGAAGAAGGAGTTTGAATAGCGTTATAAATCACTTCCATAATATCTGTTCGTACATTCATGGAAATGAGCTTTCTATTCTCTGCAGTAGGGTAAATTCTATTGGATAGAAATATGTAAATCAAATTTTCAACAGGATCTGCCCAGCTAATTGTTCCGGTAAAACCGGTATGGCCATAACTAGCATATGAAACACAGCTACATGTAGGGCCACCATCTTGTCCTCTTACGGGTTTATCAAAGCCAATACCTCTTCTGTTGCCCTTATAATCTGGAAGGCAATATTGACATTTAGTAAATTCTTGAATGGTTTTAGCCGTAATAAAACGAGTACCTCCATATTCCCCCTCATTTAGATACATCTGCCAAATTTTAGCCAAATCTTCTGCATCAGAAAAAACTCCGGCATGCCCACCCACACCGCCTTGCATTGCGGCTCCTGGATCATGAACATCGCCATGGATTACCTGATTTCTAAAGTAGGTATCCTTTTCTGTGGGAATGATTTCGGAAACATCAAACTTATTCAAAGGCAAATACCCAGTAGTAGTCATTCCTAACGGCTCATAAAAATTATGAGCTACATAACTTTCTAGTTTCTGTCCACTTACTTTTTCAACTATTGCTTTTAAAAAATAATAGCCCAAATCACTATATTTATAATCTCCAGGCGCATTCAAATCTTTTGCTACAATTAAATGCATCATGGAGTCTGGATACATTTTATTAATATATAGGTTATTAGCAACTCGTATTGGATAAGTTTCTGATTGCTCAAGAGAATAAATATCATACCTAGGAACCCCGTTCTCTATCGTATTTAAATAGAAGGGAATCCATGATTTCAAACCCGCCTGATGGGCTAACATTTCTCGCAAAGTAATTCTCGCATAAGTGGTTCCTGTAACCAATTCTGGTAAATACATTCCAAGAGTTCCATCTAATGATACTTGGCCCGCATCAACTAATTGCATAATGGCAGGTAAAGTGGCAACCACTTTGGTTAACGAAGCTAAATCATAAATATCACTTGTCGTGACAGGTGTTTTATTCGCATACGTATGATGCCCGTATGCCTTATTCCACACTATACTATTATCTCTAACAATTAAAATCTGACATCCGGGAGTTGCTCCCTCTTTTATTGCATTTTCAGCTAAAGAATCAATGCCTCTAAGTGTTTCGTGATTTAGCCCAACATCCGATGGCTCTAAATAAGAAAAGCGAATTGCTTTGGTTTGGTAACCCGTACCGGCTTTAAACTCACCAGCAGAAACAGGAATTTTACCTGTAGCACCAAACCCACCAAATATTATTTGAGCCGCTGCTTCTTGAGTGGTTGGCTTATCATTAAATCCGACTAATACGGCATTGCACGTTTCCGTCTCTTTTATCCAGTTAAATACGTAAGGATTGGTAAAGCTTACGAGGGTGACACTTTTAACTTCAGAAATTTTAGCCACCACCTTTTGACTTCTTACCGAAACTCCAAAATGTTTAGATGGACTTCTACTCGGCTTATGAAAAGAAATAATCACCTCAGAATATGACTCTAATTTCGTAAGTAGATTATTCACCTCAAGGTCTGTAGGTTCTTTGGCTAAAGAGAAAAGATCTACTTGGTGATATCCTTTTATTTTTTTTTGAAAATAATTAGGGCTTTTACCACCAATAGCTACACTCGCAATTTTTTTATGTGCTAAGTCTGTAAAAGGAATCATAGCCCCTCTGTTTTTCAACAGAGTCACCGACTGAGTTATTAATTGGCGATAAAGTCTTTTATACTTATCCGTATTCAAGTCGGCATACAAATTTTCTTCCTTAATCTGTTTCCGTTTATCTAACCCGGCCCATTTTTTTGCTTGCAAAATCTTAATAACATGTGCATTTAATTCTTCCTCCGATAATCTACCGTCCTTAATTGCTTTCTCAATCATTTTCACAGCTAAAGGAACATCTTTGGGAAAAAGCAACACATCATTTCCTGCTAGAAGAGCTAATAAATCTGCCTCCCCAGGTTTGTAATAATTACTTACCCCTTTCATATTAAGTGCATCTGTGAAGATCAAGCCATTAAAGCCCATTTTCTCTTTCAATAAACCGGTAACAACTTTGGGAGATAAAGTAGTCGCTCTATTTGCGGTAGAATCAAGAGATGGAACCAATAAATGAGCTACCATAACGCCACCACATCCAGAATCAAAGAGGGTTTTAAAAGGATATAATTCAATATCATTTAACCTATTCAAATCATGACTTATTAATGGTAATGATTTGTGAGAGTCTTTATCTGTATCTCCATGACCAGGAAAATGTTTCGCAACTGCTAATACTTTATGCTTTTGCATTCCATTCATATAAGCCAATCCTTTATTGGCCACATTCTGTTTTTGTTCGCCAAAAGAACGACTATTAATCACCGGGTTTTTAGGATTAACATTGACGTCAATAACAGGAGCGAAATTAATATGCACACCCAATCTGTTACATTGAGTGGCAATATCTTCTCCCATTCTAAAAATCATTTCTTCATTCTGAATAGCGCCTAACATCATTTGCCTAGGGTAAGATATAGTGGAATCTAATCGCATACCTAAACCCCACTCCGCATCCATAGCAATTAATAACGGAATTTTACTGACACCTTGAAACTTATTGGTTAGTTGCGCTTGTCTCACTGGACCTCCTTGAAAAAATATTAGTCCGCCAATATGCTGGTCTATGATTAGCTTATTTATTTTCGTAACATGTTCCGCCCCTTTATTTGAATAAGCCGCTACCATAAACAATTGCCCAATTCGTTCTTTAATGCTCAGTGTATTAATCACAGAGTCACTCCAACTTTCCTCATCTACTAAAAAAACAGGGGTAGATATTGGGGTGTTTGTTCGATAAAATGAACTGAATCCAATAAGTATTACTAACGAAATTATTATGATTTTAATTGATCTATTCATATGTGAAAAAAAGATTTAATATAGAATTGAAATTTAAAACCTATACATATCTAAAACGATGCCAAGCCCCTGATTTTATTAACATTCAGAAGTAAATAGAAAGATTTCTCAAATCCAAAAAGAATAATAAATGGGCAATACTACTTTCACGAAATCAGATACTGAAAAATTAGATTTTAATACGGTAACATTTTAAACATTTTACATCTATGACCAAACAAACGATAATAAATGTTTATATTCGTAAAGAACTAATTATCTATTTTATAGATTATTAGGGGGTTTGAGATGGGTTTACGGATAATTTGCTATTTCAAACTGATTATTGCTCAATAATCAAAGAATCAAGCAGCCTTCATTTAATGGAGGCTGTTTTTTTTACCTAAGTCGATCTACAGACTTTATGAGTGCTTCATCTTTTGCTATTCCTCGCAAAGCTAAAACACTAGAGAATAGAATTAATGGCGTATGAAATACGCCAACAAAAGGAGTTACCGATAAATTTAATTGAAGAATGGAATAATAAACAAGGCCAATCCATCCCATTTCTAAAACTGCTAGAAGCACATTTAGCTTGACTAAATTAGATTGCAGGGATCTGTTTTTAAATTGTGTGATTGCATACAATTGAATTAAAATCATCAAACCAGCTAAAATGGCTAACGGCAACATAGATGGCAACTCAATAATAAGATTTCCTTCTTTTACACCAAGAGCTCCTAGTACTAGGTTTTCTGAGCCATTGCTAACAAATAAGAGACCTGAAAAAATCACTGCAGAACTTAAAACAGTGCCGGCAAATAAATACAAAGATTGAATACGTTGAATCATTATTTTAATAAATTTGAAGCAAAATTAGTGGAATTAGACTCGATCACCTTAAAAATTCAAAATAATTTATATTATTGCACAAGAAATTCTAAAACGGTAGTCTTCCCATTCTAAATACCGTTTTTCCAATAATTAAAATCAAAAAGGTTCACATCACACAAATCACAAGAACCATTTACATTATAAATATGTACGATATTACAGAGCTCAACGGAAAAAAAGTTGACGAATTAAAATCCTTAGCCAAAGATTTGTCCATCCCAGGATTCAATAAGTTGAAAAAAGAAGATTTGGTTTACCAAATTCTTGATGTTCAAGCAGAGCAACCTCAAGAGGTTGTAAAGGAAACGGAACCTGCTAAACCGAAACCAGAACGCAAAAGAGAACCTATCAAAAAGGCCCCTAAAAAAGTTGTGGTCAAAGTAGATCCGCCAAAAGCGGATACCTCTCAAATAGAGTTAGATTTACTAGAGAAAGTAAAGCAACGAATGGCGAGTAAGAAAGGTTCGGATAGACCTTCAGCTAAGAAAAGTGTGTATACAAAGATTCCATCGTCTCCAAAGGAAACACCAAAAGAAGCGATAAAAGAATCGGTTACGGAGGAAGCTCCTGCTCCAAGCGCACCTATTAAAGTAGAGCATAGCAAAGAGAAACCGGAAGCTATACCTACGGAGAAAAAAACAGGAGAACGACCTAGAGTTAATCAAAACAAACCATCGGAAAAGCAAGCAGCATCGCCTTCAAATAATGGCGGTACACCGGCCGAACGAAGACAACAGCAGAGTCAACGAGATCGAGATCGAAATAAATCAAAAAACCGACCTCCAGTAAATAACCCGGGTAATAGTCCAGGAAATACTCAAAGCCAAAACTCCAATCAAAACCAAAACTCCAATCAAAACCAAAAGAAAGAATTTTCTTATGACTTTGGAGATAGTATTAAAACCGAAGGAGTTATTGAAGTTATGTCTGACGGTTACGGGTTTATGCGCTCATCCGATTATAACTACCTCCCTTCTCCAGATGATGTTTATGTATCTACCTCACAAGTCCGTTTATTTGGATTAAAAACAGGCGATACTATTGAAGGAGCAGTTAGACCTCCGAAAGAAGGTGAAAAGTATTTTCCGTTAGTTAAAGTGAGCTTTATTAATGGCCGAACTCCGGAGCAAGTAAGAGATCGCGTACCGTTTAATTACTTAACGCCATTATTTCCAGAAGAAAAATTCAATATTGCAGGTGGTGTGACTTCTAAGTCTGTTTCTACTCGAATTATTGACTTAGTTGCCCCTATTGGAAAAGGGCAAAGGGGCTTAATTGTGGCGCAACCTAAAACAGGTAAAACACAGCTTCTTAAAGATGTTGCCAATGCCATTGCAGAAAACCATCCCGAGTCTTATTTAATCATATTATTGATTGATGAAAGACCGGAAGAAGTAACCGATATGAAACGGAATGTTAGAGCCGAAGTTATTGCCTCTACGTTTGACGAATCAGCTGATAAGCATGTTAAAATTGCAGGAATTGTTTTAGAGAAAGCAAAAAGAATGGTTGAAAGTGGTCATGATGTAGTGATTCTTTTAGATTCTTTAACTCGACTAGCTAGAGCCTACAATACCACGGCACCTTCTTCGGGTAAAGTACTTTCTGGTGGAGTAGATGCAAATGCCCTTCAAAAACCAAAGGCATTCTTTGGTGCAGCCAGAAACATTGAAAATGGGGGATCACTTACAATTTTAGCTACTGCTTTAACCGAGACAGGTTCTAAAATGGATGAAGTTATTTTTGAGGAATTTAAAGGAACCGGTAACATGGAGCTACAATTGGATCGTAAAATTTCTAATCGTAGAATATTCCCAGCAATTGATATTGTATCTTCTAGTACTCGTAAAGACGACCTACTAATTCAGAAAGAACATTTACAGAGACTTTGGATTTTAAGAAAGCACTTAGCGGATATGAATTCGGTAGAAGCGATGGAATTCTTAAGAGACCGAATTTCTAGCACAAGAAGTAATGAAGAGTTTTTAAACTCTATGAACGGATAATCAATTACCATAAATAATGATATATTAAAACGCCTTTAGGGGCGTTTTTTTTTACCCATTACTTTCATTTAAAATAAGCTGTATTAAAGGCTTAAAAAAAACACTAATAATATGTTTAGTATAGGATAGTTGATTTTAGCCAAGAATAGTCCGTGACCAGGAACAGAGGCCCCAGCTTTCTGTCTACTTTTTTGTTCGATAATCGTTTTCATCTCTAGCGGCATTATCTTCCCCTTACCTACTTCAATACATGTTCCTACAATAGCTCGAACCATATTATGTAAAAACCTGTCTGCCGTAATTACGAAGACTAGATTAGCCCCTTGCCTTGTCCAAGAAGCTTCAGAAATGGTACAGTTATTTGTTCTTGTTTGCGTATGTAATTTTGAAAAACTGGTAAAATCTTGCTTTCCTAACAAGTATGTACATGCTTCATTCATATCTGTCAAGCTTAACGGAGAATGCATAAACCACGACTGTCGATAATTAAACGCCTCCTTTTCTTGATTAATAAAGTAGTTGTACGTTCTGGCAGTAGCAGAAAATCGGGCATGTAGGTCATCGGATACTTTAAAGATATCTGCAATTGCAATTTCGCTAGAAAGCATACAATTGAGCTTAAACTTTAACGCCTCTAGGTCCAATAATTGATTCGTTTCAAAATGCGCGAAATACTCACTCGCATGAACTCCAGA
>JBLFZF010000086.1:0-11737 GCA_047610145.1 Salibacteraceae bacterium
GTAACTGGGAGTGATCCTGTAGACGGAATGCATTATAAGTATTACACCACAATGAAAGGGATTGCTCAAAAAAGAGATACTACTTCTTATGAATATAATGTGCCTCAAAAGTTGATGGATTTATACCAAGCGAAAGACTTTGGAATGTATGCGGATGCCAATAATGAAATGCATGTATGTTATACTGCGTCTAATCATACTTCGGGAGGTAATTCTGGTAGTCCGGCCTTAAACGCTAAAGGAGAGCTGGTAGGGCTTAATTTTGATAGAACATGGGAGAGCACCATGAGTGATATTATGTTTGATCCAGAAATATGTAGAAATATTATGGTTGATATACGCTATGTATTATTTATTGTAGATAAATATGCAGGAGCCACCCATTTGATTAAAGAAATGGATTTGGTCAAATAAAACGAAACAAAAGAAATAACAAAAAAGGGAGCTTCATAGAAGCTCCCTTTTTTTATTCCGTTATTTTAAACACTGGTTTTCTTGATTGTTTAGGCTAGTCTTGTTTCTCCACCATAATAACATATCGGTCTTGGAGGGCTTTTGTTCGTGTCTTAGCATTTAAGAACTCCACGGTTAACTCTGCATTTGGAAAGTTAAAGAGATCAGCTACTACCTTATAGGTGATATTGGCATTTTTAAGGCTTGTAAGTCCTTTGTTATCCGTGTATACATAATAGTCTTGTTTTTTTATTATCTCTTTTATTGCGTTGGCATTCGTAAAACGGTATTGATACTCCCCCGAATAAAAATAGGTGTTGTGGTAATGATGGTTTAAAAAACCGATATCGTCTTTTTGAATATCATTCGCGTTAATCCAATCGGCTAATAACTTACCAGACTGATAGTTATTTAATTGGGGGTAGAAAAGTCCATTCATCAAAATGTTCATGAAAATTACCGCAGCAACAGAGGGGCCAATAAGTTTAACTAATGGATTTGAATGGGTGAAAATAAATAAGGTGCTGGTAAAAATACCTAATGGAATTAACCACCAAAACGCATGTGCTTCTGGAAAAACCCAATACATAATAAACAATGCCAAAAAGCCTAACAGGAAGGCAAATACAAGTTGTATCCATTTAAACGTTTTGTATTCTCTTTTACTTTCCTTTTTAAGGATCGTATCTATATACCCAGCAGTGAAAATGGCGGCCAAAGGCATAATTACCATGATATAATGCGGTAGTTTGTATTGCGAGGTGGATAAGGCGATGAATGGAAATATAAATCCACCAATAGTATACATTTCATTGGTGTTATTGGGAGAGAACCTGTCCAGTACTAACCGTCTAATTTTAGAATAAAATGCAGCAATTCCAATTAACGACCAAGGTAAAAACTCCCATAGATAGTTGTGGGTAAAGAAGAAGTAAGAAGAATCATCTTTCCATACATTCTCACCTGTAATACGTCCAAAACTTTGTTCCCAGAAGAAAAAACGTAAGCCAGATACATTGGTTCTCCCATTGACCATGGCTTCCGGATTCGCATCAAACTGCATATATAATCCATACATCATTGGGGTTAAAACAAAAAGTACAATCAAAATACCCAGAATCCATCTCCAGTTAAATAGGTTCGCCCAACTTCTTTGATACACTAAATGTGTTCCTAAGGCCATCACCGGTACTACGGCTCCAATTGGCCCTTTGGCTAACATGGCCATTCCGACTGCTATAAATGCGAAAATAAAACTAGAAACCGTTTTGGTTTGTAGGTAAGTAACTCCTTGCCAAATAGCAATAATTACAAAATTGGTAAGTAAGGTATCGGTTCGTACGTCATGATTATGGAGTATATATACCTGTGCACTTGCAATGGTTATTGCTGCTATGATACCCGTGTTTTTGTTGTAAATTCTTTTTCCCAATGCATAGGTAGCATAGGTTCCTAAAATAGTCGTTAGAAAAGTAGGGAGTCTGTAGGCTAAATGGTTTACCCCAAACATTTTGATGAAAATTGCTCCAAACCAAAAGAGTAATGGAGGCTTATCTAAGTAATTTCCTGCGAGGTGATAGACTTCTAAAAAACTGTTAGTTTCGGCCATCTGCATACTTATGGATGCGTATTGTGCGGCATCTACTTCCATAATGTCAGGAACAATTAAGCCCACTAAATAGACAATAAATAGGCCGATGAATGAGAGTATGGTAAAATTTCTAGGTATATGATACATATGTATGGAATAAACAAGAAGTGCAAAATTGGGAATTAATTGCATATAAATGAAGGGGAGTGGAGGTTTTTATTTAGACGGCTATCATTTAGGGTATTTGGTAGTGGAATTGCCTTGTGACCAAATAGTTAAAATTTGTGACGTAATATTTTCAAAAACCTTTGCATTGCCTGTATATTTGCTGCACCAACGATCAACTATTATGAAAACTACAAAATACATTTCAGCGCTGATTATAATCTTTGGATTGGCATTTTCATCTACTCTTGAGTCTTGTTCTATCCAGTCTGATTCAACAGCTGTGGCTTCTAAAAGTGAAAAATCTGCATTATTAAGTGCCGGTGGATGGGTATTGTTGTCTGCAACTAAAGATTTAGGATCACCCCAAGGAGAGTTAGATATTTATTTTATGTTGAGTGAATCGGAAAGAAGTGATGTTTTATACTTTCAACCTAACCATAACGCAGTTAAAACTTCTTTACAGTTTAAGAGCGGAAGAGTTGAAAACAGCCCAATGATGAAGGGGAAATGGAAGTTAATAGAAAATGAATCTACATTAGTAATGACCGTAGGCTCAAAACTCACTCAATTAACTATCGAAAAATTAACGGCATCTGTTTTAATTGTTTCTACCACAGAGTATGATGCTTTTTTAGATAAAGACGTAAAAAGTACTTTTGGCTATAGAAGCTAATATTGCGCTACATTTTACACCCAAAAAAAGTCGCTTTTTAGCGACTTTTTTCATGTCCTAAAGAATCATTATTAAAGTTCAAAGTCAATTTGTTCAAGGATCAAACCAGAAGCAGGGGCAATAAAAGTAAGGGGTTTATCTCTTCCCTGAATAAGCATTTGCTCAAGGTCTTCTACCGTGATTTCTTGACGACCCAACTGAATGAGTTGTCCCATCATTAAACGCACTTGGTTTCGCATAAAGCCTTTAGAGCTCACCCTATATATAAAGCTCGTTTCCGGAAAAAAACTGGCAGTATACTTGGTATTGGGTACAATTTCCGAAAGAATAACCTCCCTATTAAAATTAGTATTCGGTTTAGGTTTTGTAACAAAAGTGCTAAAGTTGTGTTCTCCTAAAAAAAGAGCCGCACCAATATTCATGAGTTCAATATCTAAATCAGATTGTATAAAACTCATTACGGATGCGCTCATCGGATGCGCTTTCTGACCAAAAGAAAATAGGTACTCGTAATGTTTTGTTTTAGCGGTATTAATAATGTTAAACGTTTCATCTACTTCTTGCACTCGTAAACCACGAATATCAGAAGGTAAATTTTTATTGAAGATATCCATAAACGCCTCTAGATCTTCGAGTGGTTTATTTAAGAATAATTCAAACGCACTATGATTGGCAGAAACTAAAGCATCTGTGCGACTAGTGCCCATTGTTTTGAACTCCGTATGGCCTAGAGCAAAACGCAGTGTTTTATCAATAAGTCCGTGAACTGTTTTTCGATCAGGCTGTTTGGCCCAACCGTGAAATCTAAATCCTAAATATTGGATGTGAACGAGGTAAAAATATTTTTTTTGAAACACGCTGCAAGCTTACGTTAGAGGAGCCAAATCGTAATCGTCAAACTTATCTAATTTTAGAATAGATTGACCTGCCTCATTAGACCCAAGTACAGAGCGAAATTTAGCGCCCCAAATAAACTCATCGTAACGATATGAAGTACGGGTGTGAATTTGCTGGGCATAGGTTTGATCGTAGGCATCTATTTGTAAAATCATTTCAACTTTAAGCTCTTTAATGGTTTCTTTACTCCACCCAATAAACGGGCTGTTTTCAGAAATAGGGTGCACAACAGTCCAACTAGTGGCCAGCATATCAATATGCGAAATCTCTAAGTCAAG
This sequence comes from Salibacteraceae bacterium, assembly GCA_047610145.1. Taxonomy (GTDB): domain Bacteria; phylum Bacteroidota; class Bacteroidia; order Flavobacteriales_G; family Salibacteraceae; genus CAJXZP01. The sequence goes on from JBLFZF010000086.1 coordinate 4,061, forward strand.
TTTCTTAAATCGTCTGGTTCGCTTGCCTTCGTTATCGTCTAGCCAAGATAAAATTAAGCTGGCATTTACATTAATTAGTTGATCATCGTTTCGATTAACTAGGCGTACCATCAATCCTCGTTCGTTCGTTTTATACGATGATATTAAGGCGTTTTTGGTAAATAACATTTTTGCTTTGGGCTTAGAAAACCGTCCGTAAAGTAGACCTGAAGTAGTCGCGAAACTTAATAAACCTAAAAATGACTCTAGCGTTGCTATAATATTGTGTGACGTACTTACCGGACTTACAGCTCCGTACCCCAAAGTTGTTAGTGTTTGCGAACTAAAGTAAAACGCATCTAGAAATTGGCCATCAAATGTAGGGGGGTGAGTACCTGTTAATCCGTCAATACCGCAAATGACATACAAAATAGCAAAAGCAGTATTAACCATCACATAGCCTACAAAAATGAACGTGAAAAATTGCATCCAGCTCATATTAATCAACCAATGAAAAATACTGAAACGCTGCGAAAATGAAAGTCCGGTACGTTTGGTATTGATTTGGCCATCCTTTGTAACCAAGCGTGTACCACTATTTTCGGGAACAGAACTAAATCCTGTGTTTTTAATAGAATTGATAATATTTGTGGTAATTTTCATTAGCTATCTTAGCGTCTAAAAGTAATCAACTAGAGTGAATGAGTAGAGTTAGAATCGTGGAAAATGTAATATGATGGGCTATTGTTTTTCGCCTTGGTACTCAAATCCTAATCCAATAAGAGTAGATTCAATATTTGAATTATCAATTTTGGTACCTTTCACATGAACTACTTTATTGGCTAAGTCGACTTCTACAAAATCAATATTTGTGAGTTTATTTAAATTAGTTTCTACCGATGATTTGCAATGGTTACAAGTCATACCGTTTACAGAAAATACTTTTTCGTTGTCATTCATGTGCGTCAAATTTAATCTTTTAGGTAAATATTGGATTCTAAAACCATTTAAAATCAATAGTAATAATGATACCGCAGAAGTCCATTCAAACCATCCTATAGTTATTTCTTCATGGTTATGCCCTTCTATACTCAAACCAGGTAAAACAAACCATTGCGCAGGTAATTCATTAATCACTACACCCATAATTAACGCCCCGCCAATAATGCTGGCCAAATAAGAAAACAAAGCTTTGGTACCCATAGCTTGTTTAATAACTGTCATGGTAGCGGCATTGGTAGCTGGACCCGCCATTAAAAATACAAATGCAGCGCCTGGAGATAAACCCTTCATCATTAATACAGCCGCAATAGGAACAGATCCAGTAGCGCATACATACATGGGGATAGACGCTACTAAAACAATAATCATGTTTACCAAAGGATTACCTAAGTTGTTCTCAATAAATCCTTCTGGAATAATAGCTGCAATGGCAGCTGCAATGGCTAAACCTAACAAAAGCCATTTTGAAATATCTTGTAAAAACTCGATAAAAGCATAGTGCAAGGCTTTAGAGAACTTGTTGGTCACTATTTTTTGCTCTACCTCTTTATCAAAGAGTTCTTCTGCACTATCATCGGTAGCATTGGTTAGGGCTCCTCCTACAATTCCAGTAATAAAAGCGGCTATAGGTCTAATTAATGCAAACGGTAAACCCAATAAAGAATAGGTCACTAACATGGAGTCTACACCGGTTTGAGGGGTAGAAATCAGGAAAGAAACTGTGGCTCCTTTAGTGGCTCCATTTTTATTGAAAGAGATACCTGTAGGAATTACACCACAGGAACAAAGAGGTAAAGGGATACCTAAAATTGCTGCGTTAATAACCGAGGTCAAATTTTTTCGGCCTAAATACTTGGCGACTGTATGTTTTGGGAAATAAACATGTAGAATACCTGCTAACGCAAAACCTAAGAGGAGGTAAGGCGACATTTCAGCAAACAGATACACCAATTCAATGAGAAATGTTTTTAAGAAATTATAGAGCAGCTCCATATTGTCATCTATTTTGAGTATTCAGCGTATTCATTGCGTACATTCTGAGGTATTGGAGAAGGATCTCCGTATTCATCAATACGTACAAAAGTAATTTCTGTTTCGGTAACCAAAATCTCCTCTTGAGTAATTACATTGTGTTTACGTGCCTCTACCTTAAGAGTCACCGAGGTTCTTCCCATTTTGCAGACACGCCCATATATTTTAATGAGATAACCTACTTTGACCGCTTTACGGAACACGACTTCATCAATTTTAACGGTCACCATGTTGGGAGATTGACATACGGCAGCCGCCATTGTTCCGGCCGCTTCATCAATCCAACTTAACATATTTCCGCCAAAAAGGTTGCCATGAACCCCTAGGTCCTGCCCCATACAAATACGTTGATTAATGAATTCCATACTTATTTTTTTGCAAAAGTAAGAGGAATATTGGTCTCTATGTCATGAATTTGTGCACAAACATATATGTGTTTATAAGAAGATGTAATGCGGCATTGGTTATCTAATTTAGGACCTTAAGTTTAGCCATTGAGTATGGGTTTATTTTTTGTAAATCCGCTGATTTTAAACAATTGATTGATTAGGAGTTATGAGAATTCATTTTATTGCCATAGGTGGAAGTGCCATGCACAATTTGGCTTTAGCCATGCATGATAAAGGATATGAAGTTACTGGTAGCGATGATGAGGTTTTTGAACCCTCTAAAGGAAGATTGTTAAAAGCCGGAATTTTACCCGATACTTTTGGTTGGTTTCCTGAAAAAATTTCTGGAGGTATGGATGCGATTATTCTGGGTATGCATGCGCGTAAAAGCAACCCTGAATTGCTTCGTGCGCAAGAATTGAATTTGAAAGTGTTCTCCTATCCTGAGTTTATTTACAATCAATGTAAAGATAAAACACGGGTGGTTATTGCGGGAAGTCACGGTAAAACTACCATTACGTCTATGATTTTACACGTTTTGAGTCATTTCAATACAGATTTTGATTATATGGTTGGTGCGCAATTAGCTGGTTTTGATAGAATGGTGAAATTAACGAAAGAAGCGCCAATTATTATCTTAGAAGGCGATGAGTATCTGTCTTCTCCAATTGATATGCGACCTAAGTTCATCTGGTACAAACCTCATGTAGCATTGATTTCGGGGATTGCCTGGGACCACATTAACGTGTTTCCAACCTTTGCGTTTTATGTGGAGCAATTCTCTGATTTTGTAAAGACGATTGAACCTACAGGATCATTGGTGTATTTTAAAGAAGATACAGAGATTTTAAAGGTAGTGAAGAATACCGATTCCAGCTTGAAAACCTTTGCCTATGCAACTCCTGAGAATAGGGTGGCGAATGGAAAAACATCGTTAATAGTAGATGGGGCAGCGGTAGGACTGAATGTTTTTGGAACCCACAATTTGCAAAACTTAAATGGAGCTCGATTGGTTTTGAATCAAATAGGTATTACCGATTCTATGTTTTACGAGGCCATCAGCAGCTTTGGGGGAGCGGCTAAGCGATTAGAAACCGTGGCTCAGAATGAGAAAACCGTGATTTATAAAGATTTTGCGCATTCGCCATCTAAGTTAAAAGCTACTTCAAGTGCCGTAAAAGCCCAATGGCCCGATCGTGAATTAATAGCTGTAATGGAATTACACACGTTTAGTAGTTTTAATCCTGAGTTTTTAAAAGAGTATAGAGGGTCATTTAATACTCCCGATCAAGCCGTTTTATTTTATTTACCAGAAACTGCGCGTCATAAAAACCTACCCGATTTAACCATCGATCAAGTAAAAGAAGCTTTTGGAAAAGAAGATTTAATTATCATTAATTCTACCGATGCCTTGAAAATTCACTTAGAAAAAACGATTTGGGCAGATAAAAACTTATTGTTTATGAGCTCCGGTAATTATGGAGGAATCAACATTGATGATTATGCCAAAGAATTGATAACGAAGGTATAAACTAAGATGAATTATTCAACTGGAAAAATAGCTTGGTTGAGCATTCAAACAATTACAGAAAGAATAGAGTAAATGAACTAAAAGAGCTGTTTCAACTCATGACTTGGTATTGGATGATGGCGATTTTAAAGAAATCAGTATAGGATTATACAAAATTATAGCGGGTCATGGTTTTGGTAAATTAAGAACCTAGTATGTCTTTATAAATTTCGGTAAAATTTATAATCGAGTCTAAAAGTAGGCATCAATAAAGGCATTACATTCGGGTTATTTAGTCAAAAAGGAACAAGTCTCTCTCTATTTATGCGCGCCATGGCATAAGTAGGTATGCAAAATAGGTGGTGTCTGCTCCGTTTATTGGTTCTAATCTAGTTGTTGCCTAACCCAATAGTAAACATGAATTTTCCATAAAAAAATGCGTAGTAAATCTTATGACTCCCAAGGTTAAAACAAAAGGATAGGAAAGGTAATAGGGGTGACAAATCCAAACAGTTGACTAACTGTAAATTTACATTTTATAAATGTGAAATTTCACTAAAATTAAAACCGGACTATACATGTCGCAATTGTTGTAATTTATATCACTATTACTTTTTCAATGGCTTTACGGGTATTCATTTTCAACACTTTGTTTCAATTTAGTCAACAAATTATTAATAATTATATAGACAGTTTTCATTGAATTTTTTTTTAAAAAAATCAGTACAAGTGTCTAACGTTTAATGAAAAAACCATCATGAATAAAATTTTACTCGGAACGCTCTTATTATTTTCTTCCGCGATTTTCGCCCAATCCTGGGTGCCTTTGGCTAATGCCGTTGTGGGAAGACATCATCCAATTTCCTTTTCTTTAGATGGCAAAGGGTACGCGGTAACCGGAACCTTATCTAACGGTCAAAATACAGATGATGCCTATGAATATGATCCAATAACGGATGCGTGGACTGCGCTTTCCAAGTTTCCGGGTACGGCACGTAGCTTTGGAATTGGAACTACGGCTAACGGTCTAGCTTATTTAGGTTTTGGGGCAACAAGTTCTCAATATTTAAATGATTTATGGAGCTTTAATGCGGCAACAGGAGTTTGGACACAATTAGCCGATTGCGATTGTTCTGGTCGTAGACATCCTGCCATGATCTCTATAGGGAATACTATTTATGTGGGTTTAGGAGATGATGCGAGTGGAGATCGAAACGATTGGTGGATGTATGACATTACCTCTGATTCGTGGGCTCAAATTGCAAATCTTCCCGGTCCTCCAAGGCATCATCCATTCATGTTTAATGCAGGCGGTGAAATTTTTGCAGGGATGGGCCATAGCGGAGGTGTTATTTATAATGATTGGTATACCTTAAATACAACTACAAACACTTGGTCTGCAAAGAATGACTTCCCAGGGGAAGCAAGAGTAGCAGGGCAGCAATTTACGTTAAATGGATATGGGTTTGTAATAAGTGGAGACGGAGATAACCATGATTATATGGAAACCGGAGAAATGTGGCGTTACCGTCCAGCTACGGATGAATGGTTACAGTTACCTTCTCACCCAGGAGAAAGTAGATGGGCTCCTGGTAGCTTCGTGATTAACGAAGAGGTGTACTTTTTTGGAGGTCGTAATCGTTTAACCAATGTCTTTCCAAATGATTTATGGAAATTTGATTTAGCCGCTGCTACTGTGGGTATAAAAGAAGAGGCTTTAGTAGAGACAGAAGTGTACCCTAACCCAGCTAATGGTGTTTTGTACTGGAAAAGTGAGCTAAACATTACAGAGGTGAGAATATATAACACATTGGGCCAGTTAGTGTTATTGAGTAATACACAGATGCCAGAGTTGAACACTCAAGAATTAAAAATGGGGGTGTATATGGTTCAGTTTTATACGAATGCTACCTTGGTAAATACCTCTAAAGTTTTGATTCAACACTAAAAACAGTAGTGAGTTATTAAGATATTGGGCGTAAAAAAGCCATCTAAGGATGGTTTTTTTATGCCCAATATTCGCCTAATTCAAAGGGGATTTGCTGTAATTAGCGGGCTGAAATAACCACCGTAGAACCATTTATGAAAAAAGAAGACCGTCTACATTTCTTAGTTTTTGGAAGATCATGGATACCCGTTTGTTTTGATTTTTAAGTGGCTTTTATAGTCTGGTTTACAGGGATTGTAATCAATGGGTTTTAAATATCTGTAAATGAGTGAATAGGCCGCATATTTTAAGCGCAAGAAGAGCGAGCCTAATGAAGACAATAATACAGGGGAGGTTCGGAGATAAAGTAAATCAAAAAAAAGAAGGGGTTAAAGTATCAGAAAAGTTAATATTCCTATTGATAGATAAGGTCATATTAGGTTTTTACTGTAAAAACGAAGTCCAAAAAATAAAGCGATGGCTCCTCTATGTTTTAGGATAGTGTTACCTTTGAATTCTTAGAAATCAGGTATATCGTAGTGCACTTAAATGCCATATAATGGAGAATATTTCGAATAGAGCTTTAATTAGTCGCTTATACAGTTCTGCAGACCAACAGTTGGAAGATGCGGATTTTGATAGTGAAAACTGGTTAGAATGGTATCAGGCTGTTCAAGGACTTACGGGTCCTGAGAAAATGGTGTACGTGATTGTTAAACTTAATCAAACAGTAACAGGTGGGGGTTTTGCAGAGTTTTACGAAAACTCGTTTGGGGTGTTTGCCCCTGAAATTATTCATGTATTAAACGATATCAAGGCTATTGCAACGGCCGAAATTGTAGCGAGTTCTTTACCCATTGTTAATCCAATAGGACTTTTGGATGAAGCATACAAGGAGTTCGTTTTCAATATTAAATTGTCGGAAGAACAGCAGGCACAATTGTATGCTCAAAATATACAGTATGATCAACTTCAAGACCAAGAAAATTTAGAAGATCTATTAGGTACATATTTACAAGAGTTGGTGAAATAGTACGCTCGCTTTAAATCGGTTGGGGCTAAAAAAATCTAAGTATAGCAAAACCAAGTTTGAAATTAAACTGTATAAGTGGACTTGGAGCCGATAAAAGAGTTTTTCAGTACTTGAAATTGAAATATCAGGTAATTCATTAGATTGTATGAAATCGCTCTTAAATGAGCCCATTGAAAAATATTTGAATAGATTAGGGAAGGCAATCTAGACAGAAGAGCCGTTTGGAATTTTAGGCGGTAGTTTTGGTGGGTTAATCGCCCCCAAATTATTGAAACAATTAATGCCCCACATGACTATTCTTATTTCAAGTGCCGAAACAAAAAACGAATTAAGAATCATATATAATATGGTTGGTAAGATTGGTTTTTTAAGGTGTTTACCTCTCTGGTTATTCGATGTGCCTCTACCCATTGCTCTTTTAGAACTGAAAACACCAAATTGTTGGTCGCTATCTTAGATGATACTGATTTGAAATTTGCCAAATGGGCGGTATTATCGTTCACCAACTGGAAGAATAAAGCCCGATTAAACAATAAAATTATAATTGAAGGAGCAAGAAATGTTTTGATGCCTCCAACCAATTGTGTGAACAGCATTGTTGTGGAAGGAGGGCAGCACTTTATGATGTAGACAAAGCGGAAGAAATTAGTGCCATAATAAATGACCGCTATTTAACCGATCGATTTATTTAAACACAGTCTTATTATAAGTGCGGTAGTGGGCCAATTGAAGCCTTTTTTTAGTATGCTAGTAGCTTTAAAAGTAGAGCGATAGTTAAAGCCTTGAGTAAGGTCCATTTAGTGAA
>JBLFZF010000087.1:0-11605 GCA_047610145.1 Salibacteraceae bacterium
CTTTAAAGATATCTGCAATTGCAATTTCGCTAGAAAGCATACAATTGAGCTTAAACTTTAACGCCTCTAGGTCCAATAATTGATTCGTTTCAAAATGCGCGAAATACTCACTCGCATGAACTCCAGAGTCAGTTCTACCGCAGCCCACAACAGCTGTTTTAACTCTTAAAACAGTAGACAAGTTAGTTTCAATTTCTTCTTGAACCGTAGGGGCATTAGGCTGCACTTGCCAGCCATTGAAAGGGGCTCCGTTATATCCTAGTTTAATAAAGTAGCGCTGCATTCTTAGTCTACTTTTATTATTTTAAATTCTGTCCGTCTATTCTTGGCTCTTCCTTCTGCGGTTTCATTACTTTCTACTGGAACGGTGAAGTTATAGCCTTTATATGAGATTTTGTTTTCCGGAATTCCTTGCCCTAATAAATAATCATAAACCGATTTAGCTCTGCTTTCAGACAGTTTTTGGTTGTAAGCAGCTGTCCCTTTATTATCTGTATGCCCTCCAATCTCAATTTGCATCTCTGGATTACTTTGAAGTAAGATCACTAATTTATCTAATTCTAGTTTTGAAACTCCCTCTAAATCAAAGCTATTAAAGGAGAAAAATACATTATTAAGAACAACAGAGACACCTGCTCTGATGGGACTTAACGGTATATCAAAAGAAACTTTAGAACTGTCATCCCCCTGCTCTAAAGAGTAGTTAGCCGAGTAAAAAAGATATCCTGGTTTAGACACATTTACGGCATATTTTTTTCCCGTAGGAATAGTAACTAAAAACTCTCCTGTTTGTTTATCCGAAAAACTTTCCACTACAATATCCCCCGTAGCTAAGTCAATAATTTCAAATTTTGAACCAATAGGTTCTAGTGAAATAGCATCATACACAATTCCGGTAGTAAAGTTAACGGGAACAGGCTGAATATCTTTAGGTAAGGCAAATTGATACAGATCCCATCCTCCATATCCTCCCTTCATTCCGGAAGCGAAATAGGCATTTTTACCATTTGCAGCTACTGATAAACTCACCTCATCTTTAGGTGAATTAATTGGGTACCCTAAGTTTACCGGTTCACCAAAGACACCATTGGCGTCAATTTTAGACATGAATAAATCTCGCCCCCCCATTCCTGGATAGAAATCAGAGGTGAAATAAAAAGTTTCCCCATCCGGATGAGTAAAGGGAGATTCTTCATTCCCACTGCTATTTAGCGTAATGGGAACCGCTTTAGCCCATTGTCCATTATCCTGAATACTCGTCACATAAATATCTTTATGTGTTTTTCCTCTAGGACCTACTTTTTTCACAAAGAAAAGCGTTCTTCCATCGGGTGCAAATGTAGGTTGTGACTCCCAAGTTCGGGTATTTATAGTGGCACCAAGATTCCTTGCTTTCACCCACTTATCACCGCTCTTCGTAGCAATATAAATATCACAACTTCCTTTTGTATCTCTTCTTTCACACGAAGTGAAAAATAAATATTTACCATCTGGAGAAATTGCTGATGCCCCTTCATTAGCCGGTGTATTGATTTCTGAACCTAGTGGCAACGCTTTTAGCCACTTTCCATTTTTATCTTTATGACTCACAAACAAATCCTCATTCATGGCTTCTCGCCCGCCTACATTACCCATTGATAATTTTCGAGTAAAGTAAAGTGTTTGCTCATCTACGGTGAGAGTTGGAGAGTGTTCCATGTACTTAGAATTGAGACTCTCCCCCAAATTAATAGGATGATATACCACCGGGTTTTCCATTAAAGTTTTTCTGAATACAGTCAACTCAATTAGCTTATCCGCTTTATTTTTGGCGTAATCAGAGACCTCTTCTTGCGCTATAAATAATTCTAAATTATTTATAGCCTCCATCAGCAAAGCTTCCTCCAATTGAGATTCGGCCAACATTAAAAAAGTTAAAGGGATTTCTGTTTTCAAATCCAATTCAATTGACCTTTTTAAAAGTGGAATTGCATCTGGGAAGTTCTTTTCATCCATGAAAATTTGAGCCTTCAAAACATAGGCTTCAATAAAATTCTCATCAACAGCTAAAGCAGCGTTCAAAGAGTTAATGGACATATCAAAATAATATAACCCGTAACTTTTTTGCGCCTCTTCAAATTTCTTTTTGGCTTTTCCACTATTCGTGTGTAATGGCACTTTTTGAGCCACACCTACAGATAGAATAAAACACCCCAAGAGTGTTACGAAAACCTTTAAGGAATGTCTAAATATTTGTGTGTTTGTAATGATACTCTCCATTCTGGATTTTTTTTAAGGTACTCAATAATCAATTCTGAAGCCTTTTCCTTTTTACTCCATTCTGGCTGCATAAATAAATCGCAAGTGGAAGATAGTTTAGGCAAAAAAGTTTCGGCCCAAATCAAATCACTTTTATTCAAAACTATCACTTTCAATTCATGTGCCAACACCAGTGATTCTATTAACGGTTGTTTAAACTTTTTTGGTGATAAACAAATCCAATCCCATGTTCCGGTGATTAAATTCGTGCCCGAAGTTTCAATCCAAGTATTCAACCCTTCATTTTTTAAAGCACTAGTTAATTCCGATAAATCATACAGCGTAGGTTCACCTCCAGTAACCACAACATTTGGAGCACCTGATTCTTTTGCTTTCTGAACTATTTCGCTTACGGTTTTTTCCGGATGTAAGCTCTTATCCCAACTTTCTTTCACATCGCACCAAGAGCAGCCTACATCACAACCTGCTAAACGAATAAAGTAAGCCACTTTTCCAGCATTTGCACCTTCCCCTTGAATGGTAAGGAATTCTTCCATTATAGGCAGTTTAGTTGTCATTCTCATTATATTAAAGCATCACGTTTAAACCAATTCCCAAACACAAACTGTTGTACTTGTAATTTTTTCTCTCTTCCATATTCTGTCCTGGATTTCCACCCACTATTTGAAACTCTTCATCCACGGCATAATTGGCTACTTGATAGCTACCGTATAATTTGATTCCCATAAAAGGGTTAATCATATAAGAAACGTCTACACCCGGAGTTATCAAAACAGACACCGCAGAATTACCTGACCTCAGATGGGTATCACCTCCATTATTTTGAATGGCATAATACGCAGAACTAAAAACACCCAACCCGAGATCAACAGAAGGAGTTATGTGAAAGTTGCCACTATCAAAATTCAAATCATAACCGACCCTAAATTGTACATTGAAGTTTTGAAAAGCCTGTGTTTCAACCTTTACCAATTCTGGGTTACTCGGGTTAATAAATGTCCTTAACGCATCTTGGTCTATTCCAAACATACTGTAACCTAAATTTATACCTGTAACAAAATGGTTTTTCAAAACACGTTCTCCCACAAAGCTCATATTAAAACCTGTTTTTGCAAATCCACCATTCTCAGGATCAGAATCATTTCTTGCCAAATCTCCCAAAGGAACTGCCCCTCCTAATTGAAGTGCAAATCTTACATTTTGGGAGTACCCGAAGAGTGACATCATCAAAAAAAAGAACACTATGGCTATACTTCTCATATCACTAAATACAATTGTTATGTATAAAAAAACTTCCGTTTATTAGATTACAAAAATAGTTTTATGCCTTCATTTAATGGTCAGTTGAGCTGATAATCTTAATTGTAGTCGTACTACATTTTTTTTATTAAATAACTTCATTTAATACTTAGTTTTAATTACCTATTTATCAGTAGTTTAAAAGTTTAATACTGAACAAAACTAATTAAACCAAACAGACGGTAAAATTTGTTAATAATATCAAAATTTGATTTACTTTGAGCCGTTTTTTGAACAGAGTTGCGTCATATTTGTGATTCGTTCATCATTCAAAAATTACTTATTTAAGCTACATGGATTTTAAAAAGCTCAACAATTTAGGCGGAATTCTGGTTTTCGTCATTGCATTTTTTACTTACGGCACCACAATTGAGCCCACTACAAGTTTTTGGGATTGCGGTGAATATATTGCAACTGCAAATAAACTAGAAGTAGGTCACCCACCTGGTGCGCCAACTTTTTTATTAATAGCCCGTGTGGCTTCCATGTTTGTTGCTCCAGAAAACGTAGCATATATGGTAAATATGATGTCTGCTTTAACAAGCGCACTTACCATTTTATTTCTCTTCTGGACCATAACCTATTTAGCAAAGAAAATTGTAAATGATGAAGAAATGACCACGGGTAGCATGATTGCTATTCTAGGTAGTTCTTTACTTGGTAGTTTAGCTTTCACATTTTCTGACACTTTTTGGTTCAGTGCAGTGGAGGGAGAAGTATACGCCATGTCATCCTTTATGACGGCCCTAGTTTTTTGGGCAATTTTAAAGTGGGAAAGCATAGCGGATGAGCCTCATTCTAATAGATGGATCATTTTTATTTGGTTCATTGTGGGTATTTCAATTGGAGTTCACCTACTTAATTTACTCGCAATTCCGGCTATTATTTTCGTGTATTACTTTAAAAAATATGAACCAACGGCTAAAGGCTTAGCTGCTGCACTGACATTATCTGTCATTATCTTAGGATTTGTTCAAATGGTATTAATTCCTCAAATAATAAATATTGCAGCCAAGTTCGAGTTACTTTTCACCAATGGATTTGGAATGCCCTTTAATACAGGAGCTACCATATTTGGTTTACTTATACTAGGAGGTGTTACGTACGCTTTATACTACACGCAAAAAAATAACAAAGTTTTAGCCAATACCTTAACATTAAGCTTTACTGTTCTTCTGCTTGGTTACATGACTTTTGGTGTGATCATCATTCGTTCAAATGCCAATCCTCCAATTGATGAGAATAACCCAGAGAATATGGTGAACTTACTATCTTACCTAAATCGGGAGCAGTATGGTTCAAGCCCTTTGGCATATGGTCATTTCTTTGATAGTCCTTTGAACAACAAAGCCGGTGGAAGAGAGATGTATAAAGACGGAAACCCCGTATATTTTCCAAACGAAATTACGGGTGAATATGAAATTGCTGATGATCGTAAAGGAAGTATTCCAAATTATGCTAGTGAATTCAATACTATTTTCCCAAGAATGTGGAGTAGCAAAGCAAATCACAAAGCGGCCTACAAAACATGGAGTAATTTTACTGGAAAGCCAATTAAGTACAATAACCTACAATCAGGGAAATCAGAAGTAATTAAAAAGCCCACTTTTGGTGAAAACATCTCGTATTTTGTTAATTATCAATTATGGTGGATGTGGGGTCGTTATTTCGCATGGAATTTTATTGGTAGACAAAATGATTTACAAGGTCATGGAATTGACGCGGGTGATTTGACTAACGGAAACGTTATGTCTGGAATTACCGCAATTGATGAAATGTACTTAGGAAACTTAGATAACTACCCAGATGATTTAAGTAAAAATAAAGCAATGAATTTTTACTATTTTTTACCTTTTATTATTGGATTAATTGGTTTGTACTTTCAATCAAAATTTGACCAAAACAATGCACTCGTAGTCTTTTTATTATTCATGTTTACAGGAATTGCTATTGCGGTCTTCTTAAACATGTATCCATACCAGCCGAGAGAAAGAGATTATGCTTTTGTAGGCTCCTTTTATGCATTTGCAATTTGGATAGGTTTAGCCGTAATTGGAATGTACAGAGCCCTAAGAGATAAAGTGTCTGGACCTATGCTAGCCAGCGGGTTAACCGTAGTAACTCTTTTAGCAGCCCCCGTATTGATGGCTACTCAAAACTGGGATGATCATGACAGAAGTGATCGTTATACCGCTAGAGAAATTGCACGTAATTATTTAGAGTCCTGTGACCAGAACGCTATACTATTCACCAACGGAGATAACGATACGTTCCCATTATGGTACCTACAAGAAGTGGAAGGAGTCCGTACAGATGTTAGAGTGGTTAACCTTATGCTCTTAAATACGGATTGGTACATTGATCAAATGTCAAGAAAAGCATATGATGGAGAACCAATTCCAATTTCAATGAATAAAGATGAATATCGCCAAGGAACACGCGATTTCATGCACATTTATCCGGATAGCAGACTAGATCAAGATGCATCTTACAACGTAAGAGATATTGTTAAGTATATTACCGATGACAAAAACAAGGTGAAATTGGGCAATGGCCAAAACGTAAATGTAATTCCTGTAAGAAAGTTCAAAGTTAAAGTGGATAAGGAAAAAATTCTAAGTTCCGGTTTAGTTGCCGCTAAAGATGCCGATCAAATAGTAGATAATATAGAATGGAAGTTAACCGGAAATTATGTGATGAAAAATCATTTAATTGTACTGGACATGTTAGCTCACTTCAATTGGGACCGACCAATTTACTTCTCCATTACTATGGGTAAGGATTCCTTTTACGGGTTGGAAGAGTATTTTCAACAAGAAGGTTTTGCCTATCGTTTAGTACCTGTTAAAACTAAGTCTAGCGGTTACCGTGATTTCGGGACCGTAAACACAGAGAAGATGTATGACCGCTTAATGAATCAATTTGTTTGGGGGGGATACGAAAATGAGAACCTTTGGATGGATGAGAATAACCAGCGCTTTATTACCAATATCAGGTTCACTTTTGTACGATTAGCAGAAGCATTAATCGAAGAAGATAAGAAAGATAAAGCAGAAGAAGTTTTAGACCGAGTAACTGAAGTAGCTATTCATGATAATTTCTCATACAATGGAAGTGTTTTAGCGGTAGTAGAAAACTACTACAAGATAGGAGCTAATGACAAGGCTAACGCTCTACTTCGCAAAATGGTGGAAAACGAAAGTCAGTATTTAGAGTATTATAATGACCAAACTAGAGAAGATTTTAAACGTTTCGGACAGAAGTCTCGTCAATCACTAGGAATAATTGGACAGGCGGCAATGATGGTCACTCAAAATTTCCCTCAAACACAAGAAGTTCAAGATGAGTTTAGCATTCTTTACCAAGAATATGCGACTCTTTTCCAAGGAAGAATCTAATTAAAACGGAAACAAAAAAAGGTGACCTAAGATGGTCACCTTTTTTTTTGCTTTAACTTTTCCTCAATATAGCTATAAAAAAAAAAGAGTTCCTCTTATATTTGTCTAGCATTCAATAGCTACAATAATTTCAACATCCATGCACAAATTATTTTATTACACTTTTATAAGTTTACTGATGATTCTAAACTCTTGTCAGGAAGACGTTAAACAAGTACCCCCCCCAACAGGTGTTACAGTCATCACGGCTATTCAAATAGACCTACCTATTTATAGAGATTTTGTAGGATCCATTTACGGATACAAAGATATTCCCATTCGGGCACGAGTAGAAGGCTTTTTAGAATCTATAAATTTTGAGGAAGGAACACAGGTTAAAAAGGGTCAGTTATTATATACCATTGATTCACAACCGTTCCAAGCAGATGTTGCCGCTTCACAAAGTAAAGTAACAGAAGCAGAAACTAAATTGGTTAATGCTGAAAATGAACTAGCTAGGTACAGACCTTTGGCAGATAGTAAAGCCGTTTCGGAAAGTGATGTAGATGCCGCTCAAGCAACCAGAGATGCTGCCGAAGCTAATTTACATGCAGCCGAAGCTAATTTAAGTATCTCAGAAATCAATCTAAGTTACGCTGCCATGAAATCTCCACTTAACGGAATCATTGGTAGAACAGCAGCTCGAATTGGGGAATATGTGGGGAAAGAACCTAATCCAGTTATATTAAACACTGTATCGAGGTTAGACACCGTGAGAGTCCAGTTTTTTCTTACCGAATCACAATATCTGCGACTTGTTAGAAGTTATATCAAAGACAAAAAAGTAAATCCAGCTCAAGCAGAAAAAGAGGATCATGAAAAGCCTGATGTTCGGTTAACCTTATCTGACGGATCTACTTACGATCATACTGGATTAATTGATTTTGTAGATCGAAATGTGCAAGAGTCAACTGGTTCTATTTTGGTTCAAGCCAGTTTTCCTAATCCAGATCGTTTGTTGAGACCCGGTTTATATGCAAAAGTGCGAATTATGTTTGCCTACCAAAAAGATGCCGTCATTATTCCGCAAAGAAGTGTCATGGAAATTCAGGGAAAGTACTCTGTTATGGTTCTAACAGATAGTAATACCGTTCAGGCAAGACCTATAATGATGGGGGAAAAAATAGATGGATCATGGCAAGTAATTAGTGGACTGAAAAGTGGTGAGAAAATCATTTATGAAGGACTTCAAAAAGCACGAAGCGGTTCTAAAGTGAACCCTACAGAAACCCCGTATATTTTCGAAACTAAATAGACCGTAGTTATGGCTGAGAATACAGGTAATTTTTTCGTTCATCGTCCAATTGTGGCAATGGTAATTGCAATAATTATAGTTATTGTAGGTGCCGTTTCAATGATCGGTTTACCCATTGAACAATATCCAAACCTAACCCCTCCCATTGTAGAGGTTAGAGCAAATTATACCGGAGCAAATTCACTAAATGTTGAAGAGTCTGTTGCCACTCCATTAGAACAAGAAATGAATGGGGTAGATAACATGATTTACATGAAGTCCACCAATTCAAATGATGGATCTATGTACATTCAAGTATCTTTTGATGTAGGAACTGACCCAGATATGAATACTGTTCTCGCCCAAAACAGGGTGTCGGCAGCCACCGCTAAGTTACCCAGTGCGGTAACTAAGTTTGGAGTAACCACAAAAAAGTCATTACCTAATATTTTGTTATTAGTGTCACTTACTTCAGACGGCACCTATGATCAAGACTTTCTTGGGAATTATAGTCTAATAAATATTAAAGATAGATTGGCACGTGTCAAAGGTATTGGTCGTGTTGATGTGATGGGGGCATCTGATTATTCGATGAGAATTTGGGTGAAACCGGATAGGTTATCACAACTAGGTATTACAGTTACCGAAATAAAACAAGCAATTAATGCCCAAAACTTAATTGTTCCTGGTGGAAAGTTTGGAGCTGAACCTGCACCTCCAGGTACGGAGTTCACTTATACAGTGAGACTACCAGAAAGATTTAATTCAGAAGAGGAATTTGGAAACATTGTCGTTCGAACGAATGAAGATGGTGCTCAAGTTAAAATTAGAGACATTGCTACAGTTAAACTTGGGGTAGAAATGTACAATATGATACCGCGACTAAATGGAAAAACCGCGGCTGTAATTGCCACCTACCAAGCTCCAGGTTCAAATGCCGTAGAATTGGCCAATAGCATTCGTGCAGAAATGGTGGAGATTGCCAAAGATTTCCCCGAAACTATACGGTATGATGTTTCTCTGGATTCTACCGCTCCTATTACAGCTGGAATTAAAGATATAGTCATCACCTTAATTATCGCATTAATATTAGTCGTGTTAGTCGTATTCATCTTTATTCAAGACTGGAGAGCTACATTAATTCCCACGCTTGCCATTCCGGTGTCATTAATTGGCGCATTTATGTTCTTTCCTGCTTTGGGTTTTACCATTAACGTATTGTCACTATTAGGGCTAGTCTTGGCTATTGGTATCGTAGTAGATGACGCTATTGTAGTTGTCGAAGCGGTTCAAGTAAATATTGCTTCAGGTATGAAACCCAAAGAAGCCACTTTAGACGCTATGGCGAAGGTAACCGCTCCGGTAATTGCCACTACTCTTGTTTTAATTGCTGTATTTATTCCGGTTGCAGGTATGGCGGGGATTACGGGACTCTTATATCAACAATTTGCCATTACTATTGTAGTTTCTGTTATAGTTTCTTCGGTAAACGCATTGACATTAAGTCCTGCCTTGTGTTCTATTCTTTTAAAAGAACCTAAACCTTACGGAGGTCCATTGGGTTGGTTTTTCGATAAGTTCAACAAAGGAATGGATAAAACAACAGATTCATACATGTCGTTTACCAATATTTTAGTTCGTAAAACGAAACGGGGTGTTATATTCATTGTTATTTTATCTATTGCTGCAGGAATATTTGGAAATATGGTTCCTGGAGGATTTATTCCAGAAGAAGATATGGGATATTTTTATGTCAATGTTCAATTACCTAATGCAGCTTCTATTCAACGAACCCTAGAAATAACAAAGAAAACAGAAGAGATTTTGTCAGAATTTGAAAGTGTAGAACACATCACAAACGCGACAGGTTATAGTTTATTATCTTCTTCTATGGCCTCAAATAACGGGTTCCTATTTGTGTCTCTAAAAGACTGGTCAACCCGAGATGAAACAGCTAAGCAAATAATAGATAAAGTAAACAAACGTTTATCTACTGAAATTCAGGCAGCACAAGCATTTGCATTTGGTCCTCCGGCTATTCCGGGATTAGGTAACGGTTCCGGTTTCAGTATTATGATTCAAGACAAAGGTGGCAATACTCCTGAATACCTTTCTGAACAAACCAATAAATTCATTGCAGCGGCTAACGCGAGACCAGAGATAGGTAAAGCATTCTCTACTTTTCAGGCTTCTGTTCCGCAAAGATTCTTAGACGTTGACAAGGAAAAAGCGCTGAAATTGGGTGTTAACTTAAATGACTTATATGAAACCGTAGGTACATTTATGGGAGGGTCCTATGTAAATGACTTTACACGTTTTGGTCGTTTATACAAAACATATATCCAAGCGGAACCAGAGTATAGAGTAGATGAAAACCAACTCAATAATTTCTTCATCAAAAACAATACAGGCGAAATGGTTCCCTTAGCTACTTTAGCTACTGTGCGTCCTATCTCTGGTCCAGATTACACAAATCGCTTTAACTTATATCGATCAGTGGAAGTTACTGGAGGGCCTGCCCCGGGCTACACCTCCACTGATGCTATGACTGCTTTAAAAGAAGTTGCCGCGGCACAGCTTCCTAATGACATGACCACTTCATGGAACGCAATGAGCTATCAAGAAAATAAAGCTTCTGGATCTTTAGGAGCTATTTTAACTTTCTCTCTATTATTTGTATTTCTAATTTTAGCCGCTCAATATGAAAGTTGGTCTCTTCCCTTAAGTATCTTACTCGGAACACCATTCGCTATTTTCGGAGCTTTTCTATTCTTATGGTTAGGCCGATTAGGAAGTCCCACTTTTGAAAACAATATTTTTGCTCAAGTATCCTTTGTTATGCTAATAGGTATGGCAGCTAAAAATGCTATTCTTATTGTAGAGTTTGCAAATGAAGAATTTCAAAATGGGTTAAGTCTTTTAGACGCTTCTATTAAAGCTGCCAAGTCAAGGTTTAGACCAATTTTAATGACTGCTTTTTCTTTTATTCTTGGCGTACTGCCATTGGTAGTGGCTACCGGGTCAGGTGCAGAAGCTCGAAAGGTGATGGGTATGGCCCTTTTAGGAGGTATGTCTATAGCTACACTATTAGGTGTTTTCTTTTACCCAATGCTGTTCCTAGTCATTGGGAAATTATTTAATTACACAGAAAAAAGAGACGCTCTTTTAAAATTAAAAGAGGAGGAACAAGCATGAGAATATTCAAACAAATAATATTTACGGCATTACTAACTATTTTGGGAGTAAATTTCAGCAGCTGTAAGTTTGGACCCAACTTTTCTAAACAAGCACCAAAAACTAATGCTCATTTTCTAAACGATACCCTTCAAACGGATAGCACTTCCAATATTTCTTGGTGGGAGATGTTTAAAGATCC
>JBLFZF010000088.1:0-11469 GCA_047610145.1 Salibacteraceae bacterium
TCTAATAGGACGAGCCTCACCGGTTGAAAAAGGAGGGAAGTTGTAGTGCAACATAAATTTCTGCTTACCTTTCATAAAGGCACCATCAATATTTTGCGCATCTAACTTAGTTCCTAAAGTAACTGACGTTAAAGATTGAGTTTCCCCACGAGTAAATACAGCAGAACCATGAGTTCCTGGTAAATAACCTACTTCACTCCAAATGGCACGAACATCCGTAGTAGAACGACCATCTAAACGAGTTCCTTTTTCAAGTACTACATTACGAACGGCTTTCTTCATTACTGTTTTGAAGTATTGGTTGATCATGAAATTGTTGGCGGCAACAAATTCTTCTCCTAATCCTTCTTTAATTTCGTTTTTGATAGCTTTAAAAGCCGCAGATCTTTCTTCTTTAGCAGAAGCAACAGAAGCGATAGCATATAATTTATCATAAGCTTGCGCTTCGATACTTACAAGCAATTCGGCATCTGATTTTTCATGAGAGTATTCTCTTTTTACCGAAGCTTTCTCTACTTGAGCAGCTAAAGCAATTTGAGCCGCACATTGTACCTTGATTGCTTCATGCGCTGCAGCAATAGCTTCAATCATTTCATCTTCAGAAATCTCAGCCATTTCGCCTTCTACCATCATGATGTTTTCTGCAGTACCTGCAACCATCATATCGATATCGGCTAATTCTAACTCAACGTTTGTTGGGTTAATCACCATTTTACCATCAATTCTAGCTACACGTGCCTCAGAAACAGGGCCGGCAAATGGAATATCAGAAACTGCAATTGCAGCGGATGCTGCCAAACAGGCTAATGCATCTGGCATTGTTTTTAAATCGGATGAGATTAACTGAACAAATACTTGCGTATTTGCGTGAAAATCTGCTGGGAATAATGGACGCAATGCACGGTCAATTAAACGAGCAGTTAAAATTTCACTATCAGATGGACGAGCCTCTCTTTTGAAAAATCCACCTGGAAAACTTCCAGTAGCTGGGTATTTTTCGCGATATTCTACCGTTAACGGTAAAAAATCCATATCATCTTTTGCTTCTTTGTCACTGACTACAGTGGCTAAAATCATGGTGTCACCAACACGTAAAACAACAGATCCATCTGCTTGTTTCGCTAGTTTACCTGTTTCTAAAATGTACTCTTTTCCGGCTGTTTCAAACCTTTGTTCTATAGCTTTCATATGATCTATAATTGCGGGCACTAACCCAGTGTTTATAATAGCACGCCCAACATAGGCGATTTTAATTTACAGTTTGTTCTCGCTGTTTTTCGAATCGAAAAAAGAAGACAAAAAAAAAGGCAATTGAAAATCAACTGCCTTTTTAAATTTTACTTTCTTAATCCAAGCTCTTTTACAATTGCTCTGTAACGAAGAACGTCAATTTTAATTAAGTAATCTAAAAGACTACGTCTTTTACCTACTAGATTCATTAACGCACGTTGCGTGTTATAATCTTTTCTGTTTTCTTTCAAATGCCCAGTTAAATGTGCAATTCTAAAAGTGAATAATGCAATTTGAGCTTCTGTTGAACCTGTGTTTGTATCAGATCCACCATGCTTTGCAAAAAATTCTTTTTTCTTTTCAGCTGATAAATACATGCCAATATTGTTTTTAATGATTTTTATGTATCGAAAAATTCGAGCGGCAAATATAGTACTAATTTGAGTACGATTGACACCACTTAATTCTTAAATAGTTTTAATATTTGTGTCAGTTTTCTTTTCAAATCTCTTCGATCTACAATGAAGTCGATAAACCCTCTTTCTAAAAGGAACTCAGAGGTTTGAAACCCTTCTGGAAGGTCTCTTCCAATAGTTTCTTTAATGACACGTGGACCGGCAAAACCAATTAATGCGTTCGGTTCGGCAATATTAATATCACCTAACATCGCGTAAGAAGCAGTAATACCTCCAGTAGTGGGATCCGTTAATAAAGAAATGTACGGTAACTCTGCCCTAGCTAGCAATGAAAGTTTAGCCGAAGTTTTAGCCATTTGCATTAACGAAAAAGCCGCTTCCATCATTCGAGCCCCTCCCGACTTGGAAATGATCATGAATGGAAACCTGTTTTTAATAGCGAAATCAATTGCTCGGGCAATTTTTTCGCCAACTACAGAACCCATAGATCCTCCAATAAAAGAAAAATCCATCGCAGCAACAACTAAATCTTCTCCGTTAACTTTACCATGCGCAGTACGAATCGCATCTGTTAAACCGGTTTTCTTTTGTGCGGCTTTATACCGATCCTTATAAGTCTTGGTATCTGTAAACTTGAGCGGATCGGCAGAGGCCAAATCCGGATCTAATTCTACGTATAAGTTTTTATCAAAAAGGATTTGAAAGTATTCTTCTGATCCAATACGTTTATGATAATCATCGGCAGGAACTACATAGTTGTTTTCCTTTAATTCGTTGTTTTCAACTACGTTTCCCGAAGGGCTTTTAAACCACAGGCCATCTGGAGTTTCTTTTTTCTCCGTAGTTGGGGTGGTTATCCCCTTTTTCATTCGTTTAAACCAACTGCTCATACGTTTTCAATTTAGTTAAACAATATATTAATTATGCGATGGTTACATCGTTACATAAATACACATCTTGTACAGATTGAATGATTTCAATCCCTTCATTCATTGGTTTTTGAAAAGCTTTACGGCCTAAAATTAAACCTGATCCACCAGCTCTTTTATTAATGACTGCTGTTTCCACTGCTTCTGCCATATCACTTGAACCTCCAGAAGCTCCTCCTGAATTAATTAATCCTCGTAATCCCATATAGGTATTCGCTAGTTGGTAACGACATAAATCAACCGGGTGGTCTGTTGTCATTTTAGCATATACATCGGGATGAGTTTTGCCTACATTAATGGCATTATAACCTCCGTTGTTAGTGGGTAGTTTTTGTTTAATGATATCTGCACCAATGGTTACTCCAATATGGTTGGCTTGTCCGGTTAAATCAGCTGCGGTATGGTAATCTGTACCATCTGCTTTGAAACCAGGGTTTCTTAAATAACACCATAAGATGGTTGCCATTCCTAATTCGTGAGCTCTTTCAAATGCGGCAGCTACTTCTTGAATTTGACGTTCTGATTCTTCCGAACCAAAATAGATGGTTGCTCCAATAGCAGTAGCTCCCATATTCCAAGCTCGTTCTACGGAACCAAACATAATTTGATTGAAAGTAGACGGGTAGGTCATCAATTCGTTGTGATTTACTTTCACAATAAATGGAATTTTATGAGCGTATTTTCTAGATTGAGAGGCTAACACATCAAAAGTAGAAGCAACTGCGTTACATCCAGAATTAATAGCTAGCTCCACAATGTTTTTCGGGTCAAAATAAATGGGGTTGGGTGCAAATGAAGCAGCTGCAGAGTGCTCAATGCCTTGATCTACCGGAAGAATAGAAACATATCCTGTTCCACCTAATCTCCCATGTCCGTATAAAGCTTGTAAGCTTTTTAATACCTGCGGGCTACGATCTGAATCACCAAAAGAAGTGGATACAAAATCTGGATTTGGTAAATGTAAATTTTCTTTAGGAATAGCTGTCGCTACGTGGTTTAACAATGAATCGGCCTTGTCGCCTAATAATTGACCAATTTTGTTGATGTCAGACATATTTAAATGTTTTGATTTTCCGAGTTTTATAATTCGCCAAATCTAAATAAATATTAATGGTTTTGAAGTGTTTTATTAAATTTAGAATGGATATCCAATACCTAAATTAAAAGTCGAGTTTTTTATGTTTTCCGTGAAGTTATTATTATCCTGTCCAAGCCAACGTTGAGTTACAGGTAGGCCCGGATTGTAGATTTTAAAACCCCAATCAAATCGAACCAAAAGGAACCCGAAATTTAAACGTATTCCGGGGCCAACGGCAATAGCTAATTCTTTGTAAAAACGGCTAATATCAAAGTGTGCATTTGCTCTTTCGGGGTCATTTTTCAATAACCAAATATTACCGGCATCAATAAAGGCAGCCCCTTCAATAGATTTTACGATGTTAAAACGGTATTCGGCACTGATCTGAATTTTTATATCGGCCACTTGATCTACTCCTGACTTCACAGAATCAGAGTCTAATAATGAGCCGGGGCCAAGAGTACGTGCTCGCCAACCTCTGTTGTCATTTGCACCACCACCATAAAAACTTCGATCGTAAGGAAGAGCCTCTGAGTTTCCATAAGGTACCCCAATACCCGCCAAAAACTTATAGGCTAGAGAGCTGTTTCTACTCACTCTGTTGGTAAGGTGCCAATCATTTTGAAACTTAAAAAACTGGGCATATCTAACGCCTCCTAGGGTAGTGAAATCTCCATTGTTTTCCGCATTTGGAATGCTTTGATCAATTAGACTTAATGCGTTTCCAGCTACTTCGGCTTGAATACGGTTAAGAATAAAAGACTTTTGTTGAATGGAGATTCGGTTACTCCATGTTTCAATAACTCGAGATCCTAAAATGAACTGATTATCATATGTTGAATTTAGCAGAGGGTTATTTAATTCATCTAAGCGCGCTTGAAAGGCATCTTCTTTATCAATGTTAATGTAACTGATGTCAATAGGGTATAAAAAAACCTCGTTCGTGTTGACGTCTTTTCGTGTGAAAAAGTAACCGGTAGAAATGTTTATTAAACGCCTCGTAAAATCGGGTCTTTGTTGGTAGTTGATAATAAAGTTCACACTTGTTTTTGGGCGGTTAAACTTCTTTAAAATGGTTGATTTTATGCCGTAAGGAAGAATGAGTTCTTGAAATATTATAGATGTTTCTGCCCCCCATTCAATGGTGTTAAATGCTTTGTTTTCATCATCGGTATTCGAGTTGGTTTGCTGGGCTTCTACTCCGCCCTTTAATCTGATTTTAAACTCTTCGGCATTTCCAAAAAGATTTCGATGAGTATAGTTGAGGTATCCAGAAACCCCTAAGTTTCCGGAAGAGGTAGTGCCTTCTGTTTCTATTCCGATGGATTGGGATGGGAGTGGAGTCATCAATATGTTACAGTTCAGGATGTCTGGGTTGTTGGCGTCAGGAAGAAAGCCAATATTGATATAACTGAAATTATTTAATCCAGAAATTCTAGCATATGAGCGTTGTTCTTTATTTTGATTATATAGATCTCCTTTTTTGAAAAACAACTTATTTATAAACGAATGGGGATTATATCTTAATCGAGATAAATTCACATAAATTAAATTCTCGAAATGAATTGAATCGTCTAATTGATCGGTGAAATTAGGATTGAAGCTTGTGTTTAGGGTAATATGGCCAATGGTATATTTTTTATGCTGTGTCACTATTTTCTGGTCCGAATTTGGATCGTCAATGGTGGGGTTTTTTATAATGATTTTTATGTTCACTTCATTCCCTGAAAGCGCACTGTCAATTTCAAAATCAATGTATTCTTTGGCGAAATAAAAAAAGCCTTGATTTCTCATTTCTGTGGTAAATCGCAACCGTTCGGCATCAATTACTTCTGTGTTGTAAAAGTCTCCGGTATGGAGGAGCGAAAACGTATTGGCTATTTTGATGGCAGATGTTAAAGAAGAATCCGCAATGACCAAAGCAATTCGGTTTAGGTTGTACTGTTCTCCTGGAGCAGCAGAGTAAATAACGTTTACCTTCGTACTGTCTGAATTATACTCTAGATCTACAAAAATCTCATTCTTGAAATAACCTTTATTAAAAAGTGCTTTGTTTAATTGTTCGGCTGTTTCTGTGGTGGCTCGGGTATCAAATATAACAGGTGCTTCACCTGCTTTTTTTAAGCGGAAACCCAATACTGGTTTAAAAGCAATAGTGTCTTTACCGGCTGCCAGCCTTTTTTGATTTTTAGCATCGGTTTTATGGTGTTTCTTTTCGTTACGAACAGCCAATGCACTATCGTTATACAATAGGTATTGCTGCATTTTTATCTTGACCACCCACAACGCTCGCTTATTTGATTTTTGGCGCAAGTAAGGGTATAGCGCATCTTGGTCAATTACTTTACTGGAAATGGCAATCCAGTTGTTTTTAAGAAATACCTTTCCTTTCGGAATATGTTTCACCGGATTACAGGCAACGATGGCAAAGCCGAAAACTGCGAGAACATATATTTTTTTAATTATAGCCTTCAATGCGGTGAATTGGTATTTTTGCAAATCTATAAATATACTAGTCAGTAGGAAATGATAACGAAGAATCAAATTAAATATATCAAAGATTTGTCGCGTAAGGCAATTCGATCGGTTGAGAAAAAATTTGTGGTTGAAGGCGAAAAATTGATTGTTGAAATGCTTCAAAGTAAAGTAGAGTTCGATGAAATTTTCGCCATAGAATCTTGGATAGAAGAGCATCCTACCATTCCGGCAACGCTTGTTTCTACCAAAGATTTAGAACGAATTTCGCAGTTAAAATCGCCAAATAAAGTACTCGCAGTAGTGCACATGTTTGAAGA
Source organism: Salibacteraceae bacterium (assembly GCA_047610145.1). Lineage (GTDB taxonomy): Bacteria > Bacteroidota > Bacteroidia > Flavobacteriales_G > Salibacteraceae > CAJXZP01. The sequence goes on from JBLFZF010000088.1 coordinate 6,449, forward strand.
TGAGGTAAACGATGATGTAGAAAATGGAGTGACGTTATTTTTAGACCGAATTAATGACCCCGGTAATTTGGGTACCATTATTAGAATGGCCGATTGGTTTGGTGTTCGGAAAGTTATTTGTACGGAACAGAGTGTAGATGTATATAACTCTAAAGTGATTCAAAGCAGTATGGGTTCGGTATTTAGAATTCCAGTATTTTATCAAGATGCCGAAGAATACTTGTCAAATTATAAAATTCAATTTCCCGAAAACCCTATTATTGGGGCCGCCATGCAAGGAGAGGAGTTGGGTAAAATAGCGATGCCTACTAACGGATTATTGGTCATGGGAAGCGAGTCTCACGGAATTGATGAAACCATAGAAAGCCATATTACCCAGTTGGTAACGATTCCTAAAATGGGGTATGCAGAATCTTTAAATGTGGCTGTGGCTACCGGAATTGTTTTATGGGAGTGGAAAAGAGGCTAATTGGCTTATCCTTCAAATAATAAACTAACCGTAAACATACGCGGTTTAACTTCTTGAATGGGCTGCGCCCAAAACGATTTGTCGTTAACAAATACATCGTTTAAGCCATAGCTGTATTTAAACTCTATTCCGAATTTGAAATACTCTAAAAAGAAATCGGTACCTAAACCTACTTCCGCAAAAAAGTTTTGACGTTGAACTTTTAGAACTTGACTATCCACAGTTACCTCGTTATTCACATCAAACTGAGACGATAAATCATAGGCTAAACTCCCCCCGCCAACAACATAAGTGGCAAAATTATTGTAACGCTGTGATCTATACTTTAGCAGCACAGGAAACATAACATAGGTAGATTCTACAATACGTGTCACATTAATGTTTCTAGGGTCAGAATTGAATTTATAATCGAAATTTCTTTGTGAAAAGGCCAAGGTGGGTAAGAAACGAAGTGAAAAATATTTATTGAATCGCATAGAGCCCATGAATCCAATATTGAATCCTGTTTGAGACCCTACTTGCAAAGAAATTAAAGAATCTACAGCAGTCAAGTCGTACTTGATTTTAAAGCCACTGACGTTAACGGCTAATAAAAAACCGAAATGGAATTTATTTTCTTCAAAATACGGAAGATTAGGCGATTTCCTTTTGAACTTACTCTGTGCAGAAAGTCCGAAGCTTAACGCTAACAATAACACACATATGAAAGATTTTTTTACCATTGAATTAGCCAAACGTTGTTCTTCGCTATTTATTTTGTTCCCACATACATGGTAGCCGCTCCAAATGTAAGTGGCGTGAAAGAAACTTCAGTATACCCTACTTTGGTTAGGATGTCGGCAAATTCTTGTCCCTGTGCAAAATGCGTCACTGATTCGGGCAAGTAGGTATATGCTCGGGCATCTTTAGACACCATTTTACCTACGGTAGGTAAAACATGTTTGAAATAGATATTGTACAACTGTTTTATTGGAAACGAAGTAGGTTGTGATATTTCAATAATAACTATTTGACCTCCTGGATTTAATACCCGAAGCATTTCACTTAAGCCGACCTCTAAATGTGCGAAATTCCGAACGCCAAATCCTACCGTTATCGCATCAAAGGTTTTGTCTTTAAAAGGTAAAGCCTCACTGTCTGCTTTGACCATTTCAATTAAAGAATCTAGCTTTTTAGCACTGATTTTTTTACGCCCTACATTCAACATTTCTTCCGAAATATCTAATCCCACAATTCTATCTGGATGAAGTGTTCTGGCTTCTAATGCGAAATCACCTGTTCCGGTAGCGACATCTAAAATAGATTTCGGGTTCTTTTTTCCAATGATGCGAATGGCTTTTTTACGCCAAGTAATATCAATTCCCATCGATAATAAGTGGTTTAAAAAATCATATCTCGGGGCAATGTTATCAAACATTTCCTCTACCTGATCCTTCTTCGCTGATTGACTGTTGTACGGTGTTATTTTATCGTGCTTCACGCTCTATAAATTAGAATGCAAAAGTAAGAGTTTTTGGATAGGATACGTAGGGAGTTGCCCAAAGAAATAAGAACGGTGGCCAACTTTAGTTCGTAGGAGATGACAGTATGGCTAAGGTGCAATGGGTTCTTGCTTCCAAGTGGTGCATGAAACGGTGTAATTTCCTAAGCTATTACCCCGACTTAAATCAAATGCAGCTATTTTAGCTTGTTCTTCAATTCTAACGTTGCTGGCTCCGCATCCTTCTACTTGAAATATTTCTGTTTCGCAATAAATAACGCGGCATTTTTTACATTGATTTGGAAACGCCACTGCTTGAAATATAGAATGACATCCTGCAAATGAAAAGAGAACGGCTGGTAGGAAGAATAAGCATAGTGTTTGTACCGATGGGTTGGTTTTCATAATTGGCTATTTGCTAGGCATTATAGCAAATTATACGCCAACATTAAAAAAAAACAGCTATTCGTCAGAACCAGCGCCCAAGAAATGGCTTGAAAAGGAAATACCGAAAACTAAAAAGTAAATTACGCGGAGACGGAACGGTTCTTAGGGTTTTTAGGAACCTCTTGTAATCCATGACCTCCCCAAGGGTGGCACGTACTCAATCGTTTTATACCTAACCAAGTTCCTTTTAATGGACCCCATTCTTGAATAGCCTCAATGGTATAGTGAGAACAGGTAGGGTGGTATCTACAATTAGATCCTAAGAAGGGCGAAATCGCTATTTGATAGAATTTCACTAACCCAATAAAAATCATTTGGAAGAATTTAATGATCATTTAAAATCCTTATACAATAAACTGGGTTGAATGCCTTTGTTGTTTTGATATTTACCAGAGGTATATAAATCGTAATCGCCTTCTATACTATGGTAAAAAATCTGACAAATTTCAACATTTGGATATATTCGAATAGGCTGTACACAAAAAATTTCCAGGGTCCAGTACCCGCTAAAACCTACATCACCAAAGCCCGCAGTTACATGAATAAAAAGGCCTAAGCGCCCAATAGAAGAACGTCCCTCTAACATGGGTACAAACTTATCTGTAGCCGTATGCTCGTTGGTACGACCTAGATATAATTTGTGGGGCTCCAGTAAAAGCCCCTCTTCCGGAATGGTTAAACGGGTGGTTGGATTTGGTGTTTTCATATCCAAAATAGGGTTGTCATACGTAAGTAACTCCTCAAATAAGCTCAAATTATAGCTATTTGGATTGAGTTGACTGTCGTTAAACGGCTGGATATTGATTCCTGTTCCTAACTGTCTTTTTATTTCCTTTCCTGATAAAATCATATTTAATTCTGTTTGAAAAACCTATTGGTTTAGCAGCTGCAAATCTATAAAAATGGGAAGATGATCGCTATATCCACCTGAATATTTGAACCCTATAAAGGTTCGATACGGTTTCATGCCTGGATACTTGGTTTCTTTGGTCATTAAAAATGGTGGCCTAAAAATTAAAGGACCCTCCACTACTTTTAAATCTGCTTTGCCCTGAAATAAAGATTGTGTCACCATAAACTGATCTAATACCCCCCAATTACCTTGGTATTTATGCGATCCGTGATTTCCATGAATATGACTCATCAGGTTATACAATTGTGTGGGATCGTTAAAGGTGCTATCTGCTCGAGCATTCAATACATCGTGAATACTGCCATTCTCGGGCTCATCATTAAAATCACCCATGAGTAAAATATTGGCGTTGGGTTGACTCGTCATAATAGAGTCTACATAGGTTCGTACTACTTTAGCAGCCATCTTTCTTTTGGGATCTGATTTCATTTGACCGCCATAACGAGAAGGCCAGTGATTTACAAAAACATGCAATTGCGCATTATTAGAAGTACGCACCGTAGCATATAAAATATCACGCGTGGGTCTTTGGTCTTTTCCTAAAAACACATGTATGTATTGAACCGTATCAATGCTAATTTTATCTGGTCGGTACAATAAAGCCACATCAATTCCTCGTTTATCGGGCGACTCGGTATGTAAGATTTTATAGTTCGCGTTTTTTAGAATTGTTTTGCGCGTTAAGTCTTGGATGACTTTTAAGTTTTCTACCTCGCACAAGCCCACAATCTCAGCACTTTCCCAGCCTCCTACCGAGAGAATGGTTTTTCCTAAGTCTTTTGATTTTTTGTAATATTTATAGTTACTCCAATGATGATCGCCATCTGGAAGAAAAGACTCGTCATTTTTTAAGGTGTCATCGTAGGTATCAAAAAGGTTTTCGAGATTGTAAAATACCGCTCTAATAGAGGCGTTTCCTCGGTAAGAATCATCAAACCCTTCAAAAAACTCGTTCGAATAGGCTTGCGTAGTATCCTTCTGAGACCTCCCTAAAAAGGGAAGAACAATAACTAAAATGAGTAGGCTGATTTGTTTCATAAACTAGATATGGACAAATGTAATAGAAGTTATTGGAAGTTGAAATAGAGAAAACCGATCAGAGAAGAGGTTATTGGATAAATTAATCAAGAAGCTTCATTTATGCAGAGTGCTAAAATTTTGAGTTTCGGTTTTGGTGACTAATTTTTTTTCAAGGTTCAACTTTCTCCCAACTCCAGACTCTCAACTTCTATCTTAATTATACTTTTGTGTTCTATGAATTACGTACCAGATACTATTTGTGCGCTGTCTACTCCAAATGGAGTGGGAGCCATTGCTATGATTCGTTTGTCGGGAGCAGATTCTTTTCAAGTGATGCACACACTTTTCAAGAAAGATTTGACCGCTAAAGACTCGCATACGGCCCATTTTGGACTGATTAAGGAGGGTGATAAAATGGTGGATGAGGTAGTAGCCGTGATTTATAAAAACCCGAGGTCGTTTACAGGAGAGGATATGATTGAGATCTCATGCCATGCTTCGCCCTATATTGTGCAAGAAATTTTGCGTTTGTTGCTAAAGAATGGTTGCCGAATGGCGCGTGAAGGAGAGTTTTCTCTGCGTGCATATTTGAATGGGAAGGTAGATTTAAGTCAGGCCGAAGCTATTGCTGATTTGATTGCTTCTGAGAATAAAGCATCGCACGAAATGGCGATGAACCAAATGCGTGGGGG
>JBLFZF010000089.1:0-11435 GCA_047610145.1 Salibacteraceae bacterium
CTGACTATCGTATTGATGTTCTCTTTAAAAGGAGAATTGATTGTAGAAATTCCTATGGATGTGGTTCGTATTTCTATTCCATTACTGATCTATTTTATCGTAATGTTCTTATTAAGCTTTTTTGCAAGTCGTTTTATGGGAGCGGATTATGCTAAAAATGCATCCATATCATTTACTGCTACGGGTAATAACTTCGAATTAGCCATTGCGGTAGCTATAGCCGTTTTTGGTCTTAATTCAGGCGAGGCATTTGCCGGGGTTATTGGTCCGTTAGTAGAAGTGCCGGCACTTATTATTTTGGTGAGAGTCGCTTTTTGGTTGAAAAAGAAGTATTATCCTACTGCCATATAATGATACACCAAATTCAAAATGAAAAATGTTCGGTTCAGATAAATCAAATAGGAGCAGAGATATCTAGCATTAAATCTATTGAAACGGGTTTGGAATATCTGTGGCAAGGTGATACAAGCTTTTGGTCAAGTACAGCCCCCGTTTTGTTTCCGATTATAGGAGCATTAAAAAACGGCACGTATACGCATGACGGATCAAAGTTCACAATACCTAAACATGGGTTTATTCGCTACAATGAAAACTTGGTGATTCTAGATAAATCGGAAAATGAAATCACCTTTTCGTATGCTTCCAATGAACAATTAAAAAAGAATTACCCTTTTGATTTTCAGTTTGAAATTACGTTTTCTTTACAGGATAATGTTCTGCATGTTTTGCATCAAATCACAAATAAGGGAACTCGCGAAATGCTATTTTCTTTGGGTGGGCATCCCGCCTTTAAATGTCCATTGTTTCCGGATGAAAAGTATGCAGATTACTACATAGAATTTGATCAAAGTCAAACACTGGCCACTGCGGCTTTATCAAGTAACGGTTTACTAACCGATGATACTTATGAAGTTATATCCAATGCAAAAAAGATTCATTTATCCGAAGAGTTGTTTGCCAATGATGCCTTAATTTTTAGAGATATCATTTCAAAAAAAGTAGTGTTGAAAAGTAAAAATCATAACAATTCAGTTACCGTAACTTTTACGGACTTTAAAGACCTGGCTATTTGGGCCAAACACAAAGCGCCCTTTGTATGTATTGAACCTTGGTTAGGCATAACTGATCACGAAAACACGACCGGAGTTTTAAAAGAAAAAGAGGGCATAATATCCTTACCTGTCGGAGAGAAATACCACGCTAAGTTCAGCATTGAAATCAATTAAAACTACCTTTGTACAAATAAAAAATTATGGAGTTTAAACTCAACGGTACCGAATTTATTCCTTTAAACGCATTGCTTAAAATGATGAATGTAGCTGAAAGTGGTGGACAAGCAAATATGTTTATTACCGATGGTGAAGTGACTGTAAATGGAGAAGTGGAAACCGCGAAGCGTAAAAAAATGCGTCCGGGTGATACCGTTGTTGCGCTAGGTGAAACCATTGCCGTACAAGCTTAATAATGGCGATTCCAGTTCCCATGTTTGACCCTTCTATATTGAAGGAATTGGTCACGACTAAAGTATACTTTGGGAAATATAAAGATGCCTTAGTTTGTGATGTTCCCGTTCATTATTTAGAATGGTTAGATCGAAAAGGAATGCCCGCTGGAAAAGCGGGTATGCTGCTGTCTACCGTTTTAGTCATTAAAAGTAATGGACTAGAAGAAATTTTACGAGATTTGAAACGGAAATACGGGGTGAGGTCTTTTAGAGGCTAATATACTTGAGGTATTTTAATTTAAAGGTGTACCGTTAAAATGGGTGTTTGTTTTACTATGTTTGGTCTGAGTAAATTAAAATCCTATTTGTTTTAACAAACCAATCTGTATGCGCGTAACTCTAACTCTTTTTGTTTTTTTTAATGCCTTTTATTTATTAGGTAATTTTGAGGTCGAGAAAGGAAACAAACCCCTATGGGTTCATAGCATTCAAGAAGTTGAAAGTGAATCCACACTTCAAGACGGGGGCTATCATTACTTACTCACCGATTATCAAGTTCATATTCCGAAACAAGAAGTTTATAGACATATTGTCGTGAAATTATTGAATTCAGATGGCGTTCAATATCTATCTGATGTAAGTATGGACTATGATCCTACCTATCAAAGATTGGTGGTGCATGCTATTCAAATCAAGAGGGCCAATGAGGTAATTGATAAATTGAAAAATGCCAAAATCCAAACAATTCAACGAGAAGGAAACCTAGATCGTAATATGTATGACGGAGCGGTTACCGCAATGATTAACCTACCTGATGTTCGAGAAAATGATATCTTAGAATATGCCTATACCATAATTAACTTCAATCCAGTTAACGAGGGTAATTTCTCGGATCAAATTTATCAGGAGTATTATACACCCATAAATAGATTGTACTCAAGAGTAGTAACAAATTCAGATTACCCCATCAGATATCAGTTGAAAAATGGCGCTAGTACCCCCAAAAAAGTGGTGCGGGGTTTGATCAAAGAATATGTTTGGGATCAAGAGATAGTTTTGGCGAAAATCACCGATAATAATACTCCAGAGTGGTTCGATGCGAAAAAACATGTATTGATATCTACCTTTTCAAATTGGGCAGATGTGGTAAACTGGGTAGTGCCTTTGTATACGTCAGAGGATATTAATATTGAAGATTTTGACACTCGTTTAATTGGTGTAGTTGGCAAAGAGAAAAGAGTATCGGGTATAATAAACTGGGTGCAAGATGATGTGAGGTACTTGGGCTTTGAGTCTGGAATTGGGGCGTACAAACCTAATTCTTCACCAAAGGTAGCGCATCAACGATATGGAGATTGTAAAGATAAGTCGCTACTTCTTGTTTCTTTATTAAGAATAGAAGGGATAGAGGCATACCCTTTATTGGTGAATTCATACATGAAAAATAAAATTGGGGGGCTACTTCCAAGTAATCAAGTGTTTAATCATTGTGTGGTTCAGTATACTCTGGAGGACGAAAACTACTACGTAGACCCTACCTATTCTAATCAAGGTGGTGATTTTGAAACAAAACAGTTTCCGAACTATGGGATGGGTTTGTTAATCAAAGATGGAGTCAATCAATTATTGAAAATTCCTCCTAAGGGAAAAGGCAAAGTGAAAATTAAAGAAATTTTCACGGTGGAAGAATCCGGTAATGGAAATGCGAAGCTATTTGTTCGTACTTCGTATTATGGTAACCGGGCAGATGCCATTCGTGATTTCTTTGAATCCAATACACAAGCAATAATTAAAAAAGAATACTTAAATTTTTACAGTACAATCTATCCCGAAATATCCTCTACTCAGGATGTGAAAATATTGGATAATTCGAGAACTACGCTGAACGAGGTGTTTATTGAAGAGTATTATGAAATAGAGAACTTTTGGAAAAAAGAGGAAACCGAAGGAGGTAGCTATGGTGAATTTGAGCCGTTAGTGTTAAATAGTTTAATGAATTACCCGACTACAGTTAAACGAACTATGCCGTATGGATTAGGAACTCCGTACTTTTTTTCTCAAGTAACAGAAGTTGTTTTACCAGAGGAGTGGCAAATAGCACCTGACTTCACAGAAATAAAGGGAGACGGATTTGTCTATCGTAATAAAATTGAAATCAAAGGGAATAGACTCTTTATTACAAATGTTTATGACTTGACTAAATCATATATTAAGGCAGATTCTGTATCCAAATTCCTAAAGCAACACGAACAAATTAATAAGGGAATAGCTTATCAAATAATGTATACGGATGAAGAGGAAGGATTTCAAGTAAGTTGGATATCTATTTGTATTGTTTGCCTTAGTTTACTAATTGGGGTGTGGGTGTTTATGAAAGTAAATAGAGAGTTTGATCCAGTTTCAGAATCTACTCAAGAAGGACTGGCTATTGGGGGGTGGCTAATATTATCTGGAATTGGTATTACTATTTCGCCATTGGTGTTTTTAAAGCAAGTATTTGTTGCCGAGCATTTTGATGAAACCGTTTGGACTGCATTACTAAATGGGTCTATTGAAAACGCTCTTGAAATCACCTTGTTGTTTGGCTTAGAAATAGGGTATAACTTTTTGTTTTTGATATTCACTGTTTTTATGGTTATTCAGTTTTATAAAAAACGTTCAAGCTTTCCTAAAATGATTTTGATTTACTATGGTGTCGCTCTTTCTATGCCAATTTTAGATTCGTATTTAGTGAGTGAATACATGATGTATGATGTCGAGTTTATGGATCCCGAAGTGATTAAAGTATCTGTTCAAACCTTTATTGCAGGCGTGATTTGGGGGCTGTATTATACCATGTCTACGCGTGTTAAAAATACCTTCGTTAACCGTTATACCCCTTAAGGTTTGTCTGTCAAACTGTTTGTTTCGTTAACGTAATGATGGTTTTAAGTAAGCTGTTTTTTGCGTTAAGGATAGTACGGGGAAGCCCGCAGTGTAGCGAGGACTTTTAAGGCAAGTCCTTACCCTATTACCGCAATAGCGGGAATAGGGTAAGGCCCTAATTATAAGGGGTGCCTATTTAACTACATTGTAATTTTGATACTCTCCTAAAGGTTTATTGGTAATACCTTGGGCCCATTTCTTGAGTTTTTCTTTTAAAGAAAAGGTGTTTCTAGAGATGTCGTGGTCAAATTTCCATCCTTTGGTGGCAATTCTGTTTTTCATGACGGATGGATGCTGACCACTAAACTTCCACAGGGCTTTTACTTCGGAGTAATCGAACTCGTCTGCTTTAATAACATTTTTTTCTACCCAGTTATCGTCATGCCAAAGCTTATGAAAAATTTCCTGTTTACGTTGCATGGCTGCCGGACTTTTCACCCAACCATAATGATGAATGTATGCATCAATTTCGGCCACGTTCAATTTTACTCCATTTCCTTTCTTAAATCCTTGAGCATCTCCAAAAGAGTAAATGTCAGGTCTGTTTTTTACAATACGAATTTCTTTAGGATACCATTGAATGGCGTCACCAATATAATCGTAGGAACCATAAAAGTGACGGTAATTGAAAAGTAAGCCATCTACCCCATCGTCTAAATTAAATTGATTCAGTGCATTTCGAATATTCCCATAATAACTTTCGTGCATCACTTCATCTCCTTGAATGTAAATAGCCCAATCGCTATCTGCAGAAATTGCTTTAAAAGCTTTATCTGTTTCTACGGCTAATACAGCTCCACCTTCTCGTAAAGAATCATCCCAAACGGTTTCGATAATCCGAACCTTAGGATCAATTTTTTGAATGAGTTTCAATGTTTCATCTTCCGAATTACCAACCGCAACAACCACTTCATCACACAGTGGTAAAATAGATCGAATAGCTTCTTCGATAGGGTAATCCAATTTAATTCCGTTTCGTATAAATGTAAATCCGCTAACTTTCATGATACCGATTATCTAACTACTCTAAACATTTTATTGTAACGTAAACCGCCATCCATCGTTGGCAGTTCAGGGTCCATAGATAACCATACAAAAGAAGCTTTACCAACTACGTGGTCTTCCGGTACATAACCCCAGAATCTTGAATCTGCTGAGTTGTGACGGTTATCACCCATCAACCAATAATAGTTCATTTTGAAGGTGTACTGCGTAGTTTCTTGTCCGTTAATGTAAATTTTACCGTCTGTGACTGTTAGTTCGTTCCCTTCGTAAACAGAGATGGGACGACTAAACAAGGGCAGGTTTTTTAATGTTAAATCAACGGTCATTCCTTCGGCAGGAATAATTAAAGGACCAAAATTATCTTCGGTCCAGTTATACGCTCTAACATTGGGGTAGTATGGAAACTTGGTGCTATACATACCTATTTCTTCTAGGTATTTGATAAACTGTGGAGAATACTCCGAACGGTTTATGAGTTGATCAATAAAGGTGAAGCTATCCTTTTTATTAATGGATCGCTTTACTTCAGAAACTCTAGTATCTGTCTTTAGCTTATCGTGCATCTCTGCAGTAAGTGGCATTCTAAATAGTGTAGACTCTTGGTTTAATTGAATGGCGTCCGCTAGATTTACATTATACTCTTTCTTAAAACGCATTCTGTTTTTCAATCCCTGTTTTGAGTTAGGATTTAAATCGGTCGGTTTTTTAAACTGAACGAAATAAGCATATTGCATTTCATCAGCCATTTCGGCTTGTTTATCGCCAATAAATAAAATACCATCTTTAACCTCAATAATGTCTCCTGGAATACCTACGCAACGCTTAATGTAGTTTTCTCTTTTATCTATAGGACGAACCGTTAAATCACGTGTGTTAATGATTTTCTGTCGAGCGATGTTTTGATATTCTTTTTGGGGTTTAATTGGTTTTTTTGCTTGAAAATCTTGATACATCAAATTGAAACCTTCTTCTCGTAGCATAGAATTGAAGCTCTTGTTGGCTTGATACTCCACATCAACGGTATCTCCTTCCGGAAAGTTAAATACAACCACATCATTGCGTTGAACTGAACTGTAACCAGGTATTCTATAAAAAGGTAATGCTAACCAATTTAAGTAAGATGGAATAGTATTATTAGTGGCTGGTAGCGAATGATGTGCAAATGGAAATGCTAAAGGTGTTAAGGGTACTTTAGGTCCATAAGCTAGTTTATCTACAAATAAATAGTCTCCAATTAATAGTGATTTCTCCATAGATCCAGTAGGAATAGTGAAGGCTTCAAAAGTGTAGGTGCGGATTATACTTGCAGCAACAACAGCAAATAAAATAGCATCACGCCACTCCATAGATGAAGTTTTCGGAAATTTAATGCGATCAATTTGCCCGATATATTTGGGTTGTCCGGTGAGTGCCCAATAGGGTAAATATGCAAATGGGAGAATACCACCTAAGGCCACATCTTTAGGTTCTCTATAGCCAAATACAGTTCCGGTATTGACTACCATGATCATAATTAACAGAATATTTGGGCCCGGGAATAATAAAAGAATGATCCACCACCATGGCTTCTCAATAATTTTCAACCAGATATATAAGTTGTATACAGGAACAAATGCGTACCAACTTTTATACTTCTCATTTACTAATGGAAATAATCTTGAGAGCCCAAAAAATATGGCTAGTAGGAATAGTGATGCTATAATAATCGACATGAAATTGTATCTTTAAATCGCCACTAAAATAGTGTAATTATGTTTTGAAAAATGAGGGGGCTTAGATGAATTTGAATTAACAATTGATAAACCCGTGATAAGCGAAAAATGAATCGTGTCAGTGGTGATAAGTGTTTACTTTAATAAATCCTCCATACCGAAAACACCTGTTTTATACTGCATAAACTCAGCAGCTAAAACAGAACCGAGGGCAAAACCTGCTCTACTTTTTGCTTCGTGAGTGATTTCAATTTTATCAATCGTATTTTCATAGGTAACTATATGTGTACCCGGAGTATGACCAATTCGTTTGGCGTCTATCGTAATTTCATCTTCTGTACCTGTTTCTGCTTCAATCCAAGATGATTTTCGATCTACGTTATCCAGAATTTGATGGGCTAGCGTAATAGCAGTTCCACTTGGGGAATCTACTTTTTGAGTATGATGAATTTCTTTCATAGAAATAGCATAGGCTTGTGGATTCATCAGTTTAGCAAGAAGCTTGTTTATTTTGAAAAATATATTGACGCCTATACTAAAGTTAGCGGAGTAAAAAAGGCCACCTTTTTTCGCGGAACAATTGGCGGTTACCTCCGCTAAGTTTTGAATCCAACCCGTTGTCCCAACTACGATTGGTACCTGCGCTTCAAAACATTTATTAATGTTTAAAATGGCGGTAGCAGGAGTAGAAAATTCAATGGCCACATCGCTTCCTGCTAATTGAGAAGGAGAATAATCAGAACCGGAAGACGTTATTTTGGCAGTTATAGTATGACCTCTTTCTATAGCAATTTGCTCAATAACATGACCCATTTTACCGTAGCCGATAATTGCAATTTTCATAAAATTTATTTGAATTTTAAAGCGAATGTGAACCCCATGGTAGGAGTAGGCCTTAATTGATTTGGAATACCTTCAGGTATTACATTTAAGCTTAAATCATCAGAAACATCAAAGGTCATGAGCTGGGCATCTACATTAGCATCTACTATCTGAAGAATGTAAATGACTCCGGCTACCACATATGAGGTTTCCATCCATGTTCTATACGAGTTTTTTGTATCTCGTATAGAGGCTAATGTGGCCACTTCATGAAATTGACTTTGGGTGAGCGGATATCCTAACTCAAGGATATACTCATTTCTGTAAAAATGATATTGTTTTTTATTGACTTCTCCGAAATAAATGGCTGTTCCAATTCCTCCCCATATTATTGGAAGTTTCCAAAATTTCTTATTGTAAATCTGGCCGGCTCCTGGCAAACAAGCAGATAGGATAGTTGCTTTTTTAGGCGAATGATACTCCTCTAAGTCTTCATGGCTAATTTGTTGCTTTTTTCCTTCAAATTGAGCGGTAGAATCGCCCGATACTTTTTGGGCTATCACCATGTTAAAGCACGTGATACAGCATAAGGTGAATATTAAAAGACTTTTTTTCAACATGACTGCGAAAGTAAGATAACTACCACACTTTAAATAAAGACCGAATATAATTTAGTTTTTTTTAAGGCATTAATAATTCCAGTACGCGAGTTAAATCCGCGTTGTTTTTAAAATTAATGGTGATTTTACCTTTCCCTGCAGGGTCTTTTTTAATATCCACTTTATTACGAACAATACGTTGGAGCTCCAAATAGTTGCTTTGTTGTTCAAAAGAAAGCGCTGCTTTCTTTAAGGAGTCCGTTGTTTTTTTTGCCACTTTATCGGCTTTTACCAACTGTTCTACTTGGCGAACATTTAAACCGGCACTTAGAATACGTTTGTAAATACCTAATTGTAACTCATCTGATTTGGCAGATAAGAGTGCTCTGGCATGCCCCATACTAATTGCCCCATCTTTAACCGCTAATTGAATTTGAGCAGGTAAATTTAGCAAGCGTAAAAAGTTAGTTACCGTTGATCTGTTTTTACTCACTTTTTGAGCTAAAACTTCTTGAGTAATTTTAAGTTCATCTAACATTCGTTGGTAAGAGATGGCAATTTCCATAGCATCTAAATCTTCTCTTTGAATATTTTCAATTAAAGCTAATTCTAAAACTTGTTCGTCATTTACTTGACGGATATAAGATGGTATGGAAGTTAAACCTGCAATTTGGCTAGCTCTCCATCTTCTCTCACCTGAAATTATTTGATACTCGCTAGGGTTTACTTTACGTATAGTAATCGGTTGAACTAAACCGTGCTGTTTAATTGAATCGGCTAAGTCTGTCAAAGCTTCCTCATCAAATTTAGTTCTTGGCTGGTTTTCGTTTGGTTTTATTTGGCTTACCCGTATTTCAGAAATACCAGTAGACATACTATGAACGCCTAAACTGCTAGGAGCTTCCATTTCTGCATCACTTAAAAGCGCGCTTAACCCTCTACCCAATGCTTTTTTCTTAGCCATTTACTTCAATTATTTTATCCTCTTGATTTATCTGAGTTAGATTATTCTTCTGAAGAATTTCTCTGGCCAAGTTTAAATAGTTTACAGCTCCCTTAGAACTAGCATCATGCGTAATAATACTTTCGCCATGACTTGGGGCTTCTCCTAGTCGTGTGTTTCTATGGATAACAGTATCAAAAACTAATTGATGGAAGTGTGTTTTTAACTCATCTGCTACTTGATTTGCTAAACGTAAGCGCTGATCATACATAGTTAGTAACATCCCTTCAATAGATAATTCAGGGTTCAAGCGTGTTTGAACAATTTTAATAGTGTTCAATAATTTTCCTAAACCTTCTAAAGCAAAATATTCACATTGTATCGGAATTATGACGCTATCTGCTGCCGTTAAAGCATTAACAGTGATAAGACCTAGAGAAGGTGAGCAATCCAAGATAATGAAGTCGTAATCGTTACGAATACTATCAATTGCTTTTTTCATCATGTGCTCTCGTTCTGGTAAATTGATAAGCTCAATTTCAGCACCCACTAAATCAATATGAGCTGGAATAATATCCAAGTTAGGACTCGCTGTAGTTAATACAATTTCCCTAGCATCTACATCGTTGATGATACACTCGTATATACTTGTTTTTACTTCTCTTGGGTCAAAACCTAAGCCAGAAGTGGTGTTAGCCTGAGGGTCAGCGTCAATAATAAGTGTCTTTTTATCTAAAGCTCCTAAGCTAGCCCCTAAATTTATTGCGGTTGTTGTTTTACCAACTCCACCTTTTTGATTTGCAATTGCTATTATTTTTCCCATCAAGTTTTTCTAAGTCTAGACTTTCAAAGCTGCTGCCTTGAAATTTATTAAATATTGAATTTTCGACCATCCTTGTTTATCGTGTGAAAAACGGTGACCGTAAAAGTAATGCGATTCATTGTAATATTCTGAGCCTCCATTCATCAAATTTTGAACAATTTTCAGACAAGTGAATCAGTCTCCTTGTTTTTAGAAATTTAGCTAGTTTCAATGGGCGTAATTATTACTTGATAGCAAGTAATATAGAAGTTGCCAGTTTTTCAGAAATTATGATGAACAGGGTTCTTTCTTTGTTAAAACTAGTGCCTTTAGAAAATAGCAATACTAGTGGGTATAGCTATTTGATCTATTGCACAATCAACGATATTGAGGGTGACGGTTTTTTCTGTTTTATGCAAATGTGATGAGTTCAGAGGGTCCATAAGTCAGGTTTTAAAAATAAGGGGTTTAATTAGGAGTTGGGGTAGTAAATAAATTGGCATTAAAGAAGGGTTTTAGCTAAAAACGAAGTTCAGTAGCAGTTCATAGAATGTGTCTGAAACAATAAGTAATCACAGGCGAGTAAGGTTAGTTAACTGGGTGGTATATAGTAAACGGACTATCACAGCTCTCAATAGAAGGAAGATAAGGAAATCCTTTTTAAGCAGATGTTATTTGATCCAACAAGAGGAAGGCTTATGGCGACTCAGGTATCTAGTATCACGTGAAGTTTTAGTAGATAGGGTAAAGGCTCTTTTTATAAGTAGGATTGGATAAAATGGAGTGCTGATAAAAGGATGTGGTAATTCATTAAATGGAATGCTGTTTTTCGGGCATTTCCCTCCATCTCCCAAAGGTCTATTAAGGGTCGGGCTATCCGCACTCGCTCTTTTGCAGGTGTTTTCTGCTTTAGAGTGTACAATTCTATATACACTATGTTTTATATCAAAAGTGTATACATAAAAAGGAGCTCAAACAATTGCTATTATCCCTAATGCAAACAATTTTATACTCACTATATATAAAGGTACGCTAACAATTAGTATATGAAGAATAACGTATAAGCGATTACATAGTATATTTCCAAAATTATTTTCAGGTGTATAATGCGGGTTTTGGGGCAGTTAAGTAGAGTGGTAGAAATACTTTAAAATAAGTATAAAATTAGTAGTTACTAAGGAGA
>JBLFZF010000090.1:0-11412 GCA_047610145.1 Salibacteraceae bacterium
ACCCAATTAAGCCACACACACACACACACACCGCATGCCACATGCCGTTTTCACCGAATGGCTGCGCTTCCTTTCTTGTCCGAATTCTGAATCCAACGCGCTCATCTCTTTGAGCGGTGTGGCTTTTTTGCATTTCCATTGAGTTTTAAGCCAGCTTAATCTCGTCTGAAACACAAAAAAGCCCGATACTTTCGTATCGAGCTTTTTGTTTCTTCGTGACCTCGGCAGGATTCAAACCTGCAACCGCCACAGCCGTAATGTGGTATTCTATTCAGTTGAACTACGAGGCCCTGTAAGCGGCTGCAAATATAAGAAGATTTTAAACTCTAAACGCAATAAAATGAAGTTAAAATCACACTTTTTTTTAAGCTACTCATTTGCAGCAACGTATCATTAAACTTAAGTGTTAGTTCTTTTTCTTTGCGGCTTTTTTTGACACTTTATCTTTCTTTTTCTCTTTTTTACCGAGTTTTTTAAGGTTCTTTTTGTAATCTGCTTCAAACTCCGCCCATAACTCGGGGGATGCATTTTTTGCCGATTTACCCTGATTTGTTTTCAAACGAGTATTGGCTTGTACTCCTTGTAACTCTAACTTCACCAAATAATTAATCCACCCTTTAGCCGTATCTCTCACATAAAAAATGTCTTTTGGTTTTTTGAAATAGTGATACCTATTCTTAGTTGCTACTACTTTATTACCTATCCAAGTAATCAACTTTTTAGCATGCTGATCTTCTTGATTCAGCAATTCAAATTTTAAGTTTTCATAGTACAGTCCCATTTTACCTCCTGCAATACTGTCGTTTCCTATAACGAGCATTGTCATTTTATTCACCTCACAGCTATTGATTCTAGCTGAATAAGTAGGTTCAATAAAGGTATTAATTAAAGTGCCATCTATACTCCCCAAAGAACTCGACATAATGAAGTTGTTTATTGGGGACAACATATTGTATTCTAAATTCAATTGCAATTGACCCGCATCTAAAAACTGACTATTCATATCAATAAGTAACGTAGAGTCAATCTCTAGCTTAGCAGTATCGTTTGTTAGGTTGGTCACTTTAATTTGGGTATGGGTCAATACCAAATGCCCTGGCTCTCTTCCCGTAGCAGGAAATTCATCATATCTAATATTCATGTCATTCACCAGCACGCTATCGAAAGATATTTTGACCGGTGCCTTTTTGAAGATCTCAGGAAGTATTTCTTTGTACTTTACTGGAGGAACATTGTTCCTTTTATCCTTAAACACAGAAACAGACGGTTTATTTAACAGCAGCTCCCCTCCTTCAATTACATGATCGTAAACCAATCTATCAAACCGGAAATCTGTGAGGTGTAAATTTCTTAAATACACATTAAACACATCTGTCGTATACCCTCCCTTATGAAGCGCATACTCCATTCTTGGTACAGTGGGAACAAAACTTAATCGAGCTAATCCAATGCTATCCTTTTGGGTAGAAAAAGATAACTGATCCGCTCCTATTTCATACAGCCCCTCATCGATTGTGGAGTATACGTTTTTCACACTCATCTCGATATTATCGGCCCATAAAACGCGGGCAGTGTCTAGCTCTTCTCCTGGGTAGACATGAAAAGAATCGACCTTTAAACTGAAATGATCCATTTCTAAAGGAGATACCCTACCGTTTTGATGTCTTCGTAATTGGACATCCATTTTATCTACTTCAAATTCATGAATTTTCACGTTTTTAAAGCCGGCTAAATCGGGAACTATTTTAGGAATGGAGAAAATAGTGCCTGTATCCGAAGTATTCCCAAATAAATCGGCATCTAATAATCCGTTGTGACTTTCAATTTTATCAATAACTAAAGAAGAATCGGTTAAGTATTGATATATATCTACCTCCGACATTCGAATAAATGGAAGGTAAAAGCTCATTTCTGCACCCGTTTTCACTTTTTTAGAAGTCGTATTGTTAAAATATATACCATGAATGTTTAACGCGTTCGGCTTAAAACGGTACTCCAAACTATCTAAATGGTGGCAAAATTTATGTCCTGGTAAATCCAAATCAATTTTCTGAAGCGATAATTCAAAGTCGGCAGCATACAAAAATCGTTTCGGATCCCAGGTAGAAGTCTTAGAGATCATCCAGTCTTTGGATTTTAAATTCAATCGGTTTACCACAAATTTGGTTTGATTATGAATTAACTGAAACTTCCCATCAATCACATTAAACCCTTCTAATTTTAGCATCTTAAATACATCATCCACAAAATCTACAGGTAGTTTTTCGGGCAGCTCAAAAGAATTACTCCTACTGCTCTTTTCCTTTGGTAAGGTTAACTTTATATTTGGATTCAATAAATTGAGCTCGCCTAAAGTGAGTGTATCTACATTTTCTTTACCTAAAGCTTGAAAATACTGCGAAGAAATGAGCGGTATATACGCCACAATTCGGGGCAACGTATCGGGCACGCTCACTCCAATTGCGGGTCTTAAACTAATTCCACCAAACGCAATTTTAGCATCGGCACTTTTACGCACCGACTCTACATTTAAAACATGATACATTTTTGGTAATGGCAAAATCAATCTATCCAACCCAAAGGAAGCGGAGTCCCCCTCCATCACAAGATTCCCCTTTGCTAGACTTGAACTATCAGAAACGAGTTCTTTGATATTAAAATATCCTTTCGACCATTTAGCCACCGAAGCTCCGTCTCTCTGAACTAAGACATCTAAATTAACTAAGTCCATGTTATTCAGTTGTATACGTGTTAGTTTCTTTAAGAAATCACGTCCTATATTCACCGTGTCAAAATTCACCGAGTCAGAAGTTATTATGTTCACTTTTGCATGAACTCCATCTACAGTAACCTGATTTAATTGAATCTGTTCCATATCCGTTACATGATCAAAATCAACACCTTTAATCAAAACATGCTCTCCTGTGGTTTCAGATAAAAAACGAATATTTGAGCTATCTAATACCGATGGCGACAACTCCCAATTCAGAACTTCCACTAAACCGGCTCTACTATCTAGCTTTAATTGCGCTATATCTAATTTATGCGCTGCATTCGGTAATTGAACGGCTATATTTCTAAGATTTAGCCGTACACGGTTAGCATACAAAAATTGAGCTTTTTTTAAACTCTGTTCATTGAGTTGAAAATCATCTAATCTAAGGTGTATGTTTTCGAAGGTGGAGTTGGGTGTTTTCAATCGAACCGAACCGTTTAAAATATTCAGCTCTCGAATCGAGTAATTTGTAATCGCTCCCTCAATAAACGAGTGTAAATCAATGTTAAACTGTTCATTCTGTTGAACCATCTTAAATATTTTAATATCAGGCTTTAATATATTTAATTTAGCAATAGATATCTCTCCGTTTTGAATAATATCTTTTGGCTTAACGCCATACATTTCAATGGCATTAATATGAACTGAATTACCCTTTCGTCCGTTAATTTTATCACTAAACAAATCCACATCAGAGATAATTAAAGAACTATCATAAGTCGAGAAATTTAATTGGTTTGCAGATAGTTTATCCCCATTTGGCAATCCAAAATTGGGATGAGATACTTTAAAGTTCAAGCCTTCAAACGTAGGATAGTAATATTCCAACTTTAAAGCAGAGGAGTCTAGTACAAAACCGGCAAACTCAAAATCTAAACCTTCAATTTTGATAGAATCCTGGGCATTTTCAAGTAAAATATCCACTTTGGTATCATTGATTTCAAACTGCCCTAACTCGTAACGATCAAACACCTGGAATAGGAGATTCAATACGCTGTTACTAATCGCGGTATCTAACTCCACTTGGCTGCCTTTCTTTTTTAAAGAGCCCAATGAAGAACGAATCATGAGGTCATTAAACACCATGCTATCTACCGCTAAAACATTGCTTTGATAGGCTTTTAAAAAATCTAGTCCTCTAATTCCACAATACGGGACTTCTAATTGATACGTATTAAAACGTTCATTTAATCGGCTTTTATTGGTTTGACCAATAGTATCGATGGTTAAATTAAATACTTCGATATTGCGGGTTGCGGTAGACAGGTACATACTGTCAAACCAAATTTGATGCATTCCATCTCCCACATCTATAAATTGGTTTTTAATGGTTAAATCTACAAACTCCGTAAAGAAAAACCCATTGTTTTGTGCCGCGGCAGTAGAGTCTATCTTGAAATTATGAATAGTAAATGATAAATCATTTACCTGATAATGCACTCCATTTAGATCATATGATTGCTGGAAATCTAAATTCAAGTTTCTTACCTCAAACTCATCAATTTGAAAGGACTTCACAAAACCTTGGATTTCTTTATACAGATTACCTGTTTTAAAACTAAAATTTTGCTTTTTCTCTTTCCGTACGACTTGATTAATTTTAACCACCGGAGAATTCACTACAAAATGCTCTACGTGAAGAGCTTGCTCGAAATAAACGCCAAATATTGATTCTAATTTTAACTGTGCTGATTTTGCCGAATAGCGTATGTGATTTTCTAATACAGCGGTAGAATCTAGCTGTCTATATTCGAACCCTATTAAATCAATTTGACTTTTTGCCCAATCAATTTTAACCTCCTTAAAATCAATTGTATACGTGTATTTTGAGTATTTTTCTACCTGGTTACTAACTATTTTACCTGCTAAATAGCCGGTAAAATGAGTGATGCCAACGCCCAGAGCTATTAGTATAGAGAGAATACCAAAAAGCCACTTTAAT
Organism: Salibacteraceae bacterium; assembly: GCA_047610145.1. Classification (GTDB taxonomy): domain Bacteria; phylum Bacteroidota; class Bacteroidia; order Flavobacteriales_G; family Salibacteraceae; genus CAJXZP01. The sequence continues at coordinate 4,719 of JBLFZF010000090.1, forward strand.
CGAGATGCGCTTGTATGACGCACCGGTGTTTCCACCTTGTTTACCGACTTATTAATATCTTTTAACTCTTCTTTCAATAATTGATTTTATAAGCGTTTACAGTGTATTACGCGCTAAAATAAGTCAACATACCCTACCTACATAGAAATAAAATACTAATTCAGCGATTTGCCCAACTTCCAGTATCTATATCAACCCGTTATAGTAGGCGTATACCGCCTACATACACACCGCTTACACAGCACTACTACCCCCTATTTATAACCGTATTAAACTTCAATTAGTTAGTTTTAAGTTATTGCAAATAAATAACTTATGTAAAGTAACAGAATTTTATTTGGTAGTAAAAACCAAGGTAGTCATTGTTCTAACATCTGCAACATTTACCGTTTTCAAGGGCTCAACAAGTTCAATTATTCCGCTGGCAATAAATGACTCTTTAAACCAATTCATATCTACGACAAACAGACTAGACCCGTCTGGTACTTCTACAACGGTGTTAAATGGTCCGATCTCTGGATTAAAGGTGTGGCTGCTTACAAATCTACAAAAGCCAATTCCACCCGGTTCTAGTAATGAAACCAGATCCAAAAACAAGTTTCTAAAATGATCCATACTATTTGCAAAATGTAAAACGGCATTGCAAATAACAAAATCAAATTCTTCTGTTCCTTTCCCTAAATGACCTAACTCCCCTACCCTAGTGGCCACATTTTGTATTCCGTGATGACTTATTTCTGTTTCTAGAATTGAAATGGCTTCTACATGGACATCAATAGCCGTTATTTGGTGACCTAAAGAGGATAACATCCATATGTTTCGTCCAGCGCCACACCCTACATCTAGTATGTTTCTAGGAACCGAAAAATATCCTTTCTGTAGTAAATCAATAAGATACATATCTGTATTACCCAATAAATGCCTTAAACTCTCCTCTGTAATTTTCATGATTAACGGTATTTAGGTTGTGAAATACTTGTGTATAACCCGCGTGAAACGCAACCTTCGGCTCCAATATTATTATTTATTATTGAATGACCGCTTTAAGAACATCATTTTCATGAAATTACGAATTACAACACTATTTGCTTTCCTATTGTTTTGCGCAGCTACCCAGGGGCAAGACACAATCATTGGTCTTTCCTCTAATATATTAATTAGCAAAGGCATAAAACACTTAGAAAAAAGTGATTATGATGTCGCAAAAAGGTCTTTTGAATCTGTTCATGCCGGTGATTCTAATTACCACATGGCACAGATTTATCTGGCTCGCACCCACGTTAAAGCAAAAAATTACGCAGCAGCTATTCTCATTTCAAAAAACGGAATACAGCAACTACAGCCATTCTCCAGTGAGCTTTACGTTATTCTGAGTCAGTCGCTAATGCAAATTAATACGGTCAAAGAGGCTATTTCTGTTTTAACCCAAGGAATAGCGATATTCCCTACAAACGCTGAATTGCCATATACCAGAGCTCTAGCCTACACCCTCATGGAACAGCATCAAGAAAGTATTACCGACTTAAAAACAAGCATAAAACTCAATCCGTACTCTGCCAATCCGCATTTAAAACTAGGGGAATACGCCAAGAAAAGTGGAGAGATTGCCAAAGCCATGATGTGCTACAATACTTACTTTCTTTTGAGTGATACATATCATTCCGATGATTTAATAAAATACAATTCCTATGTCGTATCAGAAGGAACGTCCACGCTGCAGGATGTTACACTTTCTTCAGATGACTATTCGAATATTAATTCTGCACTGAAATCGAAGAAAAGTCTTTCAAAAAAATTTAAAACTCCAAGTAAACTAAAGTCGCCTCTCGTGAAGCAAAACTATCAGCTACTTGAATTACTTAATTCTCATAAATTATCTACTGGATTTTGGGATGAAGTCTACGCTCCTTTCTATATTCAATTATGGAAAGAGGGGTTGTTTAATGCATGGGTGTATTCTATTCAAAGAAACTCCGATAGCAGAAAGGTGATTTCAGGGCTATCTAAAAACCAATTAGTTATAGCTAAGTTTAGAAAGCAGGCTATGCAAGAATGGAAAAAACATCATTCTGAATACCTGGAGTTATTTAACGGTAAATTTGAAAATGTTCACTATTACTGGAGTGCACAAAATACGATTACCGGAAAAGGAATAGTGATTGCGCAAGAACCTGTAGGAAAATTCTATTATTATTACCCATCAGGTATGCTTAGCTCTTTTGGACTCTTTGATATTGATGGTGAAAAATCAGGCGAATGGACATTTTACCATGCGAACGGAAATATAGCTGAATTAACCACTTATACCGAAGGTGACATTGTAGGTTTGGTATCTTCCTTTTACATCAACGGGCAAAAAAAATCAACCACACCCTACCTAGATGGACAACCTAACGGAACTCAGATCAACTATTATTGTGACGGAATTATACAACGTAAAACCAGTTACTCTAACGGTATTATTCATGGAGAAAGCCAATCCTATTCGCGGATTGGAACATTAGCTAGACGAACCAATTACAAACACGAAAATTTAGATGGACCCGCTATTGAATACTTCAGTACCGGGGAAGTGAGGAATACATCCTTTTTTTCTAATGGAGTTCCAAAAGACAGCAGCATTACTTTTACGAGAGACGGGAAGGTTAAATTCTTTAGCGTTTATAAAAACGGGCAAGTCCTAACGTCTACTGCCACCGAAAAAAATAGTGACTTAGAAGTAAAAAATGGCTGGTGGACATTTTATACAGCCAGCCATACAGTAATTGCCAGTAACTATTATGTAAACGGAGTAATGAATGGCCCACAGCAGTATTACTTAGAAAATGGAAGCTTGGCAAGGCAAGATCAATATGATATGGGAGTTCGCATGGGTTTCACTGTATTTGATTCTTTAGCGCATCTGACAGATTCCGTTATGTTCACCCCCGATTCCAGTAGGTATATGCAAAAAAATGCCGATGGAATTATTGAGAAAAGTTTCACCTTAAAAGGAATGGTTTTACATGGACCTGCGGTTCAGTATTATCCATCAGGAATAATAGAAAGTCAAGGAGAATACTGGAACGGAAATAAAAATGGAGTTTGGAAATCATATCATACAAATGGGCAACAAGCTATTCAAGGAAATTATTTCTACGGTACTAAAACCGGAAACTGGACCTATCACCTACCCGATGGCCTTTTATTAAAGGAAGAAAAGCACTCTATATCCATGCCTTTAACTGGAGTTGACCGGCATTAAAACACGCAACACAACCTACCCGTAGGTAGCTCATAATCAAAATAAAATAACGTTAAATGAAAAACTTCCTTTCCCTTTTCGGAGCTTCCTTTTTTGCGCTAAGCTGCTTTGCTCAAAATGATGCTATACCAACCGCGCAGGATGCGTATATAGAAGAATCTATAGACCTCGCTCAAGAGCTAGATAGTATTGAACGCTCTTTTAATTTTGAATATGGTACGGTAGATTTGGGAAATGGGACTGCCACTCTGGAAGTACCTACAGGTTTTAAGTACTTAGGGCCAGCTCAAAGCGATTTTGTCATGACTGAAATCTGGGGTAACCCAACTGAATCTACTTTAGGAATGCTTTTTCAAGTCGATACCTCTCCGTTAGATGATAGTTTGGTTTATGCGGTTGACATTTCGTATAGTGAAGAAGGCTTTATAGATGATGAAGATGCGGCTGACTTGAATTATGAGGAACTATTAGCAGAAATGCAAAAAGATACCCAAGAAGGGAACCAATACCGAAAACAAGAAGGATATCCAACCATCCAACTCTTAGGCTGGGCTTCTGACCCATTTTATGATCCGGAAACCAAAAAAATTCATTGGGCTAAAGAACTTCGCTTTGAAGGATATGAAGAATCTACTTTAAATTACACCATTCGAATTCTAGGTAGAAAAGGATATGTTAACATGAATGCCATTGGCGGTATGGAAGCGCTTCCTGACGTGCAAAGAGATATCAATAAAATTATTGGTAGTGTAGAATTCAATGAAGGAAATACCTATGCCGATTTTGACTCGAGTATAGACGAAGTAGCTGCCTATGGTATTGGCGGTTTAATTGCAGGAAAAATACTGGCTAAAGCCGGATTTTTCGCACTCATTTTGAAGTTTTGGAAGATTATTGCTATGGGAGCTGTGGCGACATTGGCGGTCTTTCAAAAAAAAATATTTGGAAGCGAATAACTGCACTCAACGTATGTAGGAAAACAGCTTTGAAAATATGAAGTTCTATTTGGGGGCACCTCTCAATTGAAAATTGTGGGTGGTCTCAAAAAAAACGCGTTCATGCAAAGACCAACCTATGAAGCGATGAAGTTTGAGTTAAGTCAAGCTACATCTCCCCGCATAATTAGAATTTACCGCTAGCCTTTGTCTAAATGAAAGTCTATTTAAAAACAGACGACACATGTTTAATAAAATCGTAAATTTGCACTCGCAAATTATCGCATGGTTTCAGTAGGAATGGTCAGGTAATGAGCGGATACAAATTTGAATAATTAGAAATAATATAAGATATGCCAAAAGGAATCTATAATATACCCAAAGTGGTAAACGAGCCTGTAAAAGGGTATGCTCCAGGATCTGAAGAGCGAGAATCATTATTAGCTAAGTATAAAGAAATGTATAATAGTCACGTTGAAGTGCCTATGTATATTGGTAGTGAGCAAATTCACATGCCAGAAAGAAAGAACATTACTTCTCCGCAAGATCACCAACATGTATTGGGTTCTTTTGGGTATGGCGATAAAAGTCATGTAGAAAAAGCCGTAGATTCTGCTTTAGCAGCAAAAGAAAAATGGTCTAACTTACCTTGGGAGCACCGTGCGGCTATTTTCTTAAAAGCAGCCGATTTATTAGCCGGTCCTTACCGTGCTAAAATGAATGCAGCTACGATGTTGGGTCAAGGTAAAAACATGATGCAAGCAGAAATTGATGCCGCCTGTGAGTTTATTGACTTTTTACGTTTCAATGTTCAGTTCATGACGGAGATCTATTCTCAACAACCTATTTCAGGAGAAGGTGTATGGAATCGTTTAGAGTACCGTCCGTTAGAAGGATTTGTATTTGCTATTACGCCATTTAACTTTACTGCTATTGCGGGTAACCTTCCTGCTTCTGCAGCTATGATGGGTAACGTGGTAGTTTGGAAACCATCGGATACGCAAGTATACAGTGCCCAAGTAATTATGGAGCTTTTCCGTGAGGCTGGTTTACCAGATGGGGTCATCAATATGATTACGGTAGATGGACCCGTTGCCGGTGATGTAATTTTTAATCATAGAGATTTTGCAGGTTTACACTTTACCGGTTCCACCGGTGTGTTCCGTCATTTATGGCAAACTATTGGACAAAACATTGCGAAGTACCGTACATATCCTCGTATTGTTGGGGAAACAGGTGGTAAAGATTTTATTGTAGCGCATGCATCTGCACATCCACAACAAGTGGTGACTGCAATTACCCGTGGTTCTTTTGAATTCTCTGGTCAAAAATGTTCTGCTTCTTCTAGAGCGTATGTACCTGCTAGCATGTGGGATTACGTGAAAGAAAATGTGATTGCTGATGTAAATTCTATTAAAGTTGGAACTCCTGAAGATCCAACCAATTATGTGAATGCAGTTATTGACGAACGTTCTTTCGATAAAATTGCGAGCTACATTGATTTTGCTAAAAATGCAGATGACGCGGAAGTAATTGCGGGTGGTGGATACGATAAATCAACGGGTTATTTTGTAGAGCCTACAGTGATTGTAACTTCCAACCCAAAATTTAAAACGATTTGCGAAGAAATTTTTGGACCTGTAGTTACTATTTATGTGTACAAAGATGAAGAGTTTGAAGCGACCCTTGATTTAGTTGATTCTACTTCTGAATATGCATTAACAGGTTCTATCTTATCGCAAGACAGATACATTATTGATTTTGCGACTAAGAAATTAGAAAACGCAGCCGGTAACTTCTACATTAACGATAAGCCAACTGGCGCTGTGGTAGGTCAACAACCATTTGGTGGGGCTCGTGGTTCAGGTACGAACGATAAAGCAGGTTCACCATTGAACTTACTACGTTGGGTTTCTCCACGTACGATTAAAGAAACATTTGTGACTCCTACGGATTACAGATATTCTTATTTAGATAAATAAGCTGAAGTTTATAAAATTCAAAAGCCCCTTTCGTTTATTCGAAAGGGGCTTTTTTTTGTTTGTTTTTTTGAGCGCTTCGTTATACATCGATGGTCCTAAAATTATTATAGTTCGCTTCACTCACTAAAAACCGAGAATAGCACCATCTATAAAAGCAGTATTTATTTCTTTTCTAAAGTATTGCGATCCCAATCTGCGGTGTTTACAGCCGCTTCATAAGTAGATTGCAAGAAATCGAATAGTGTTTTCTCTGGGTTGCTTGCTTGTTGAACATCTGCGTATTTCAAGAAAAACTCACCCATTTCTGGACTATAGAATGCTTCGGCAGGAAGTACTTTTTGTTTACCAAAGGCCGCATCACTAGGATACGCATAGGCGTAAAAAACAGGCATTGGAGAATCTTTAGATCCCAACCAAAACCCCGCACTACTCACCTCTTTTGAATAGGCTTCTTGCATTACAGCCAAAGGCATGTTGGGCACCCCACCTTGGTGTAGCGGAGCAGAATTACCTGAAAATCGAGTAACGGCTAA
>JBLFZF010000091.1:0-11236 GCA_047610145.1 Salibacteraceae bacterium
TCGTATTCAGCCCCTAGGTTCCATACAAACGGATACGATGAAAGTGAATACCATTGATTTAAAAAGCAATCTATATACAGGTGTATTTTCAAATCAGGAAGCAAATGTAAACCTGCCTACTATTTTAAAGCAATTTTACACCAAATCAAATGCTAATTCTATTCCATTATTAGGAACACCAAATAACCAAAATATTTTATCGCAATGGAATGAAAACAAAGGACCGGTGTATTTGTTTACAATACCAATGAACGAAGCCTATTCTAATTTCACCCAACACAGTATCTTCCTTCCTACGTTTTTTCAAATGGGTTTTACTAGTGCTGATCCCGCTACCCCGTATCAAGTAATTGGAGTAGATGAACTCCTTCCTTTAATGAATTCTTCTGTAGAAAACGAATTGATTTTTCATGTGAGTAATACCCATTTACACGTAGACATTATTCCGGAAATTATTCCTCAAAACTCGGGTGTTATGATCTCCTTACATGGAGGGATTGAAACGGCAGCTACCTATCAAGTATCTCAAAAAGATAGTGTTATTGGCTTACTGTCTTTCAACTATCAACGAATTGAATCTAATCCTACCTACCACACGAGTAACGATTTATTGGCCATTATTGACAGTCTAGGGTTAACTAATTTTTCTGTATTCAACCCTACTCTAAATACATTTAGCGAAGACTTTAATACACGAGAAAAAGGAATTGAATTGTGGAGGTGGTTTGTCATTTTCACCTTATTGTTTTTAGCTATTGAAATTGTTTTGATTAGATTTTTTAAACCTTCGGTCTTATGAGTTTGTTGATTAAAAAAGCGAAAATTGTTGATTCTACGAGTACGTTCCATTTACAAACAATGGATATTCTAATTGAACACGGGAAGATAACAGTCATAAAAGATAACATTACCGAAGATCATAAAAATGTAATTTCAGGAAAATCTATTCATGTCTCACCCGGGTGGATGGATTTACATGCCGAGTTTAACGAACCTGGACTAGAACATAAGGAAGACCTTACCTCTGGAGCATATGCGGCTAAAAACGGAGGCTTTTCAACAGTAGTTATTTCTGCAAATACGTATCCAGTAACGGAAACAAAGTCTCACCTCAGTTTTATTACCCATTCATCCAATTCTTTACCCATTGAAATCAAATCTTTTGGAGCGCTTTCAGAGCAACTAAGAGGAGAGAATTTCACAGAACTATATGAGTTACATCTTGCTGGAGCTGTAGGGTTTTCTGATGGTCTATTACCTATTTCAAATCCTGATTTACTCAAAAGAACACTCCTATATTCCAAAGCATTTGGCGGAAAAGTAGTTGTCTATCCTTCCGACCGAAGAATTTCTCATGACGGTGTTATGCATGAAGGAACTTCAAGTACCCGTCTAGGATTAAAGTCTGAACCGTCATTAAGCGAAGAGGTTATGGTTGCCAGAGATTTAGCCATTGCCGCTTACTGTGAATCACCTATTCACTTTAGAACTATTAGTACTCAAGGAGCCGTTGATCAAATAAAACGAGCTAAAAAACGAGGTGTTCAGGTAACCTGCGATGTGGCTATTGCCAATTTACTTTGGAATGATACGGCTTTAGAAGGTTTTAATTCAAATTACAAAGTAACTCCCCCGTTACGTGGCGAAAAGGATAGAAAAGCATTGATTAAAGGAGTTAATGAAGGAACCATTGACTGCATTGTTTCCAATCATAACCCGCAAAACATTGAAGAAAAACAATGTGAATTTGATTTAGCCGCATTTGGCCAATCTGCTATTGAAACTAGTTACAGCGCTTATCAAACATTTTTATCTGATAAAATATCTATTGAAAAATGGGTGGAAGTGACCAGCTTAAATCCGAGACAAATTTTTAACCAGTCTCTCCCTTCTATCAACGAAGGGGAATTAGCTAACGTCACCATATTCGATTTGGATACGGAGTGGGATGTCACGGCTAAAACGCTTAAGTCTAAATCAAAAAACACCCCATTAATAGGTACAACGCTTACGGGTAAAGTACTAGACGTTATCTGTTAAAGACTATTTTATAGTATAGCGAAGTCCAGCAAACACACCTGCAGAATAACTTTTTCGCTGCCCGCCATCAGTAGAAATATTTACTAATCCTTTAGCGAATTGAGGAGATAATTGTATCGCTATGTTTTCAGTCACGAAGTACTCTGCTCCAAATCCAATTAAACCGTTAAAAGAGGATCCTAACATCTGGTTTTCTGAAATAGTACCTGAACCAATTTGATTTGAAATATACCTAGATGAATATTGTGACCTTACTTTAACAGAAATACCAGAGTTGATAAAGTAGTTCCACTTTTTAACGCCAAAATTATACCGCACCATTAAAGGAATTTCTATATTCGAAAGGCGATAGTTTAGGACTACAGTATCTGAAAAATAATTTACATATTCAATGACTTCAGCCTGATTTGAAAAGGATTTTGTTCCGTCTGTATTATTTGTAGCAACAGAAGTTGTAATGGTTTGTTTGCGTAAGTATTCTGAATCGTAATAGGCTGTTTGAGAACCATTCCGTTGAGAGTATTTTAATCCTGAAACAAGATCCCAATGCTTATTTAACGAATAACCTATCCCTAAATAGCACCCAAACGATTGCTTGTAGTTAGAAGTACTTTCCCCACCAGAGTTGGTTACCAAATCTGTTATTCCAGATACATTTTCGTAACTCTCGTTACTGGGCTGCCAAACTTTACCTTCAGAATACTGCGGACCAATTAATCCGTACACATACCAATTTTTATCGGATACCCATTCCGAGTTTTGGATTAAATTGTGAGCTCCGCTTTGCCCATCAGCCTTTATAGTTGCAGCGTAATACGAATTAGAAATGATTTTTTCAGGATAAATATATGTTTCTACTTCAGCTATTTTTTGAATCGCATTTCTTTTAATACCCAATTTAACAACCCGTTGTTTACTCCTGTTCATAAGTGGCTCACTCACCTTCAACGGATTTACAAGAACAGCTAATTTATACTTCGTTACCGTGGTCTTTTTAATTGGACTCACCTCTTCCTTTTGAAGCAGAGTCAAGTTATTTTTCACAAATAATGAAGGAGATACAGGCTCCTTTTGTACTGCAGATTCTAACTCATTTTTTGCAATGAAATTTACCCCCCACTCTTTTGAATAATCGTTTTCATCTTTAACGATTTGAGAGTCACCAAAATCAAGACTCCATACAATAGCAGCAAACAAGACAAACCGCATCCAAAATATTTGACGCAGATATTTGACTGAAACATCTGTGGAATCAGAATTATTTAATGAATTGCTATGAATATCTGTATTGGACAATTTGAATGATTGATTTTCCTATACAAACTTAATCATAAATAACAGCAATAACTCCATTAATAAAGTTCAAATTCCAACACAATAATGTTAAATTGCAATTTATTAAAACGCACAAAAATAAACTGCCTAAAAACATGAGTCGTTTCTTATCTAAATCACTGCTAATATTAATGTTACCTCTTCTAACTTGGAGTTGTCAATCTCCAAACCCTTCTGGACCCTGCGAGTATACCGAAGAAAAATTTAACATGATCATAATAGACGTCATTCCAAAAGAAGAAAATGAAAACGATTTTACAGTGTGGGTAGATTTTGATGGAAACGTAAAATATGCTAGCGAAACACAAAAACTAGAAGATATTAGAAATGTGAAAACAGACTTAGATTTCATCGTTAAGAATCATATTAAAGCAGGCAGTATTTATCAAGGTATTTGTCACAAAAAAGTGGAAGGATCAGGTGATTGCGAAGAAGAAATATGGGAATGGGAAAATGGATTTAAAAAATAAGTAGTTTTCATGAGTTCCTCCCGTACAGATAAAGCAAAGTTAGATGCAGTAGAGCGATTTTTGAAATCGCAAGCTACAGACATTAACACACAAGAGTTAATTGCGGGTGTTTTAGAAGGAAAACAGCAGTATTTAGCGAAAGCGATCACATTGGTGGAAAGTAATCTTTCTAAGCATAAGGAAATTGCCACGCAAGTAATTCATCAAATACTTCCGAAAACAGGTACATCTATCCGAATCGGAATTACGGGTGTTCCTGGTGTTGGGAAAAGTACGTTTATTGAATCTATAGGCAAATTATTGACTGAAAAAGGAATCAAAATTGCCGTTCTAGCAGTAGACCCTAGTTCAAATGTAAATAAGGGAAGTATATTAGGAGATAAAACTAGAATGAACGAATTGTCAGTAGATCCGCTGGCATTTGTGCGTCCTTCTCCTTCTTCCGGTACTTTGGGTGGAGTGGCAAATGCCACTCGAGAAAGTATTCTTTTATGCGAAGCCGCAGGATACGAGGTAATTATTGTAGAAACCGTAGGTGTGGGCCAAAGCGAATATTTAGTCAAAGAAATGGTCGATTTCTTTCTGCTGCTTATGCTTTCTGGTGCGGGTGACGAAATTCAGGGTATTAAGCGAGGAATTATGGAAATGGCAGATGCTCTTTTCGTAAATAAAGCAGATGGAGAAAACCTAATTATGTCGCAAAAAGCAGCACAAGCATATCGAAACGCCTTGCATCTATTTCCGGCAAGAACAGATAATTGGATTCCTGTTTCAGGAACCTGCTCAGCTATCGAAAATAAAGGCATTGAAAGAGTATGGAATGTCATTCAACAATTCAAAGTCCATCAAATGGAGAATAAATGGTTTGAATTAAGACGAAAAGAGCAATCTAAAACTTGGTTGATGGATCAATTAAATCAATCCCTAAATGCCTACTTCCGAAACCAACCTATAATTCAACATAACATGGACACAATTACAAACGAAGTTGTTTCCGGTAAAAAGACTCCTTACGCAGGGTCTAACGAACTCATGGAGCTTTTTCTGCACAGCATTAAAACCAGCGATTAATGACTGTTTTTGAATCCATTACTCATAAAAACAAAAATTTCACCGAAAGTCTCTTAACACAAGGCGAATATGAAGACTGTCAGTTTATCAATTGTAACTTTGAAGCAGTTAATCTTAGTCATTTCGTGTTCATAGCGTGTCAATTTGAGAACTGTAATCTGAGTAATATCAAACTCGCTCATTGTTCCATTCAAGACGTTTCATTTATTACGTGTAAAATGCTGGGGATAGACTTTAGTATGTGTAATCCTTTCTTACTCCGATTTAATTTTGCGCATTGTCAATTAAGCTTTTCCTCCTTTTATCAACTAAAAATTAAAGGAACTTCCTTTATTTCATGTCATCTTACCGAGGTTGATTTTGTGAACACAAACCTTCAGCTAGCCATCTTTGATGCGTGTAATTTAGTTGGGGCACAATTTGAAAACACCCTACTTGAAAAAGCAAATTTCTTAACCGCCATTGGTTACTCCATTAATCCAGAGTTAAATTATATCCATGGCGCTAAATTTTCTACCCATGGGCTTTCCGGGCTTTTGACTAAATACAACTTAGACATTGCAGACTAGTTTATCCGTAACCTTGTACCCTACTATTATTCAGTATTAACTTACGTGCACCATTAATTACTAAAACAATTATATGACTAGAATTACGGAACAGGAATCCAATCATAAAAACCTAGAACAAAAATCGGTATTGGAATTACTCCAAGCCATTAACCAAGAAGATAAATTGGTAGCGATTTCTGTAGCTAAAGAAATCGTTAAAATTGAAAAGTTAGTATCCGCTATTGTCCCTAGAATGCAAAATGGAGGCCGGTTATTTTATCTAGGAGCCGGTACCAGTGGTCGTTTGGGTGTTGTAGACGCCTCCGAGTGTCCACCTACATTTGGCGTAAGCCCTGACCTAGTTATCGGATTAATTGCGGGAGGAGATGCAGCTATTCGTAATGCCGTTGAATTTGCAGAAGATGATCAAAATTTAGGATTTAAAGATCTACAGGAACATGATGTAACCGCAAACGATACCGTTATTGGAATTGCGGCATCTGGCACTACACCTTATGTTATTGAAGCTCTTAAAGAATGTAACGCCCGTGGAATTTTAACGGGATGTATCACCAATAACCCCAAATCTCCCCTCGCTCAAAACGCGATACACCCAATTGAAGTTATTGTGGGGCCTGAATTTATAACAGGTAGCACCCGAATGAAGTCTGGCACCTCTCAAAAGCTCGTATTAAATATGATTTCTACCGCTATTATGATTCAATTAGGTAGGGTAGTCAATAATAGTATGGTAGATATGCAACTAAGTAACAATAAATTAGTGGATCGGGGAACATTAATGGTTCAAAATGAATTGAATATTACCTATAATGCCGCAAATTCATTACTTTTAAAGTACGGCAGCGTGCGTGCAGCCGTTGAATCTCAAAAAACTAAATATGACTAATCAAGATAAAGGCGTTTTAAATCACAAAACATGGAATGAGATCAAAACCAATGATTCTTGGCAAGTATTTAAAATGATGTCTGAAATTGTAGAAGGATTTGAAAAGCTAAGTAGAATTGGTCCATGTGTTTCTATTTTTGGCTCTGCCAGAACTACCAATTCCAATGAAAATTACAAGAAAGCAGAAACCATTGCGCATCAACTAACCGACAAAGGGTACGGAGTAATTACAGGAGGAGGACCTGGTATTATGGAAGCCGCTAATAAAGGAGCCTTTTCGGGCGGTGGACCTTCTGTAGGTTTAAACATTGCATTACCGCATGAACAATTTAACAATAAATATATAGATCACGATAAGTCAATTGATTTCGATTATTTCTTTATTCGAAAATTGATGTTTGTTAAATATGCGCAAGGATTTGTTGTTTTACCTGGTGGATTTGGTACCCTAGATGAATTATTTGAAGCTATGACCTTGATTCAAACTAAAAAAATAGACAAGTTTCCAATTATTTTAGTCGGAAAAGAATTTTGGTCTGGTTTAGTTCACTGGCTTGAAACTACATTACTAGAAAAAGAGAAAACTATATCTGCCCCAGATATGTTCCTATTTAAAATAGTGGATACCCCTGAGGAAGCGGTCTTAGAAATTGACAAGTTTTATAACGATATTCTTTTATCTCCTAATTTTTAAGCCTTTACAGAAACTGCTTATTAACAGATTTCTGTTTGTAATTACGGTTACCCCCTTTCATTTGCAAGGTCTTCAACAGATAGCTTTGTTAGCACATCAACCGTAAGGACTATGTTTAAAATTCTAGCTTTCGCTATAAATCTCGTAACACTTGTATTCTTTAATTTTTTATTGGAGGCTGTCACTTTAGAACAATCGGTTCCTGACCGAGTGGAAGAAGGAAATGAGTTTATGGTCACGGTAACTATCGATAAAAGTAAAATCGAAGGATATGCAAAGTTTCAAGTTACTTTGCCCGAAGGGGTCACTGCTAGTGCAGTAGAAAAGGGGGTCGCTAAATTTAATTTTGAAGGGAATAAGGCCAAGTTTGTGTGGATGACTTTACCTGATGAACGTGTATTTGATATTTCCTACAAGATAACCGTGACAGATCCCACTATAAAAGAGTTAAATATAGCCGGTACATTTTCTTATTTGGACGAAAATCAAAGAATGACGGTTGATCTGCCTAATAGGTTAGTGCTTATGGGAAAAGAGGAAATCATTGTGGAAGAAATTCCAGAAGCCGAAGTAACTATTCAACGATCTATAAAAAATATTTCTCCACATTTATATAAAGTTTCCTTAGACATCCATTACACTAACGTTTCTGGATTTGCAAAAATACAAGATCTAATTCCAGATAACGCGTATGTAGAACCCAATGAAGCTAGTGATGCTGTGTTTTCAATGTTGGATACTAAAGTGAAATTTGTATGGATGAACTTTCCAGAAGAAAAAAATGATATTTCTGTTTCTTACATGATTGACTTAAGTAACTCCGTTAACAAAAAAGTGAGTGCTATATCTGGTGAGTTTGCATTTATCCATGAGGGAGCTTCTCAAAAAATAAACATTGAAAATCCGGATGCTATTGAATTTGTTGATTTAGACCCCCCCCAGACTGAAATGGCAGAAATGTCTTTACCCAATAAAGTAACGCCAGCAGATTTAGTGGAAGAAGAAGTAATTACTGAGTCCGTAATTGAGGACCCCATTTTGACAGAGCAACCGAAAAACATTCCTATAACAACGACTCCAGCTCCAGAAAACGGTGTAGTTTTTAAGGTACAAATTATGGCTGCTAAAAAATCTGTAAATGTAAACACCTTCTTTAAAAAGACGTTTAAGTTTAACGGAGATGTGCAATTAGATTCGCATGATGGATGGATGAAATATCTGACTGGAGGTTTTGACAACTACGTCTCTGCAAGAGACTTAAGACAAGGGCATACAGAGAAATATAAATTCCGTGGTCCGTTTGTTGTCGCCTATAATAACGGAACTAGAATTTCTGTTCAAGAGGCGTTAATGATTACCAATCAAAAGTGGGTAAACTAATTGATTTAGAGATTTTCTTAATCGCCATTTATTGACTACTTTAGCCACATACCTAGGTATTGTTCAATTAACGAATTTGCATTGAAAAAATATTTCACACTACTAGTACTATTTTCCTCCGTTTCGTTGGGCTTATTCGCGCAAGATGAAATAAATCAATCCAGTGATTCAACGAAATCTGAAAAAGAAAAGCCAGTTAGAGAAAACGCTCCTCCAACCCTAGAAATAGGTATTGGAACGCTTTCTTATTTTGGAGAGTTAAACAACGGTAATACATTAAACTCTCCGTTGATCGGCCGACTTGGATATCATATGGCGTTTAGACAAGATGTTACTCCATATTTAGAATTTGATATCAATGCATGGGGAGGACAGCTTTCTGCAAACGAAAGATCTAGTGAAAGAAATTTAAATTTTGAATCCACTATTTTTGGAGTTGGACTTGGTTTCGCCTATAATTTCTCCAACTTTCTAAAGCCCGAACCAATGTTTGAACCGATTTTAGGAGTCGGTATTGAACTCATTACCTTTCATTCTAAAACAGACCTTTTAAGTGTAGATAATGCGTCATATAATTACTGGAGCGATGGTTCCATTCGAAATATTGCAGAATCATCTCCAGCTGCTGGTGATGCGGTAAGAATTCAAAGAGACTATTATTACGAAACCGATATACAAACATCTTCGATGTATGATCTAGATGATTACAACAGTTTTGCAGTGTCAATTCCAGTAAAAGTAGGTGGTAATTTACATGTGGGTGATAAATGGGACTTTAGAGCGGCCATGACTTATCACTTTACAACCACTGATTTACTGGATGGTGTGGATGAAAACTCAGGAAACTTTAAAGGGGATAACAAAATGGATGACATTTTGTACACATCCGTTTCTATTAGTTATAATTTCGTGAAAAATGAGGACTTTGAAGATGCGTACAATGATGACTTCATTGATATTGACATGAACGCAGATGAAGATGAAGATGGTGTTATTGATTGGGAAGATGATTGTCTTGAAACGCCATTTGGAGCTGAAGTAGATGAAAAGGGTTGTCCTTTAGATGGGGATAATGATGGCGTTCCTAATTATGGGGATGATGAATTAGCCTCTGCCCCCAAAGCTCAGGTAGACTCTGTTGGCGTTACCATTACAGAAGCAGATGCCATTGCATTCTATAATCGGTATTATGACACGACAGGAATTTATTCTCCAATTACGGCAGAAACGTATACCTCGCAGGTTATTGCAAGCAAAGTTCAGCGTAGAGGAATTGTAAATAAAAACAGATATGCCGTGGGTATTGGTGAGTTTGATGGCGAAATTCCACTGGATTTGGTTAACGATATTTTAAGTGTAGAAGATGTTAACACGTATGATAAAAATGGTAAAATAATTGTTACCGTAGGAATTTATGATACCAAAGAAGAAGCCGAAGCTCGTCAAAAACAACTGCAAAAAGAAGGCGTGACCACATCAGATATTGTACGGGTTGATAATGGAAAAAATGTGACCAAAGTGACTTCAGAAAAACCAACGTTCGCAGTAGAAGAATGGAAAGATAGCAAACAAGAAGAAGGCGATATTGTATATAGAGTTCAAGTAGGTGCGTTCACTCAAAAGGCAGATGAAAAGATTTTTAAAAATCTATCCAAATTAATTCAGGTCAGTTCCGATGATGGATATGTACGTTATTTTACTGGATCGTTCAACTCTTACAAAAATGCGGCTTCTGAAAAAATTGAAATCTTAGCGCAAGGTTTTAAGGGAGCTTTTGTCGTGGCATTTAGAAATGGTAACCGAGTTTCATTAAATAATGTAGGAACCATTAATCTGGATAAATCTCAGACTGCTGGAATTACCTCTGCTGCTCCACTTTCAGCAGATCAAAAAAACAACCTGAAGTTCAAAGTTCAGTTGGGTTCTTACCGAAGCCAAATCCCAACAGATGTTTTAGAGACTTATATGGAGTTAGGTACTGTAGAACAAATGAAGGGTAAGGATAAATACATTAGATATGTAGCGGGTGCCTTTGATTCATATGAAGAGGCTACCACTTACAAAAAAGAACTATTAGTTCAAGGCTTTGAAGGTTGTTACGTAGTAGGTGTTTATTACGGAAAACTTATCTCGGCTTCTCAAGCTAGAAAAATGCTTGATAAATAACTTTTATTACAAAAATGATAATCCAGCCCGCTAAGAAATTAGCGGGCTTATTTTTTATTAAATTATGAAAAAATCATCCATTTATATTTTAGGTATCCTGCTACTGATGTCTTCGGCTTGCTTTAGCCAAAATAAGGACCAAGAACAAATACAGAAATTGGAGAATTTCATGCGCTATGTTCAACTAGCATATGTAGACACTGTAGATTCAGAAAAACTTACCGAAGACGCTATTAAGGCGGTTTTAAAAGGACTCGACCCCCATTCCGTTTATATTTCGAAAAAGGATTTAAAAAGAATGAACGAACCCTTAGAAGGTAACTTTGAAGGTGTAGGAGTTCAATTTAATATTCTGCATGACACCATTACCGTGGTCTCTCCTATTGCGGGAGGTCCATCTGAAAAACTTGGAATTCGTGCAGGAGATAAAATCATTAAGATTGAAGGAAAAGTAGTTGCGGGTGTTGGTTTTACAAATAAAGATGTGGCAGACAATCTAAGAGGTAAGAAAGGAACAAAAGTGACCGTAGAAATTTTCAGAAACGGAGAATCTGACTTACTAGAGTTTGAAATTACTAGAGATAAAATCCCTATTTATAGTATGGATGCCGCATACATGGCA
>JBLFZF010000092.1:0-11158 GCA_047610145.1 Salibacteraceae bacterium
GACAGACATCCTATTTTGAAACATCCATAATATAGACCGAAATAGTTTGATTGCTATTTTGACATCTAGTTTTACATACAACACTACCGATTTAAAAAACAAGCTAAAACTAAAAAACAGAGTTTGCAAGTCTAGCTCTAGGTACCTTTTACTTTCACAAAAAGGACCTTATATCTCGCTGAATCTTTCATACTGTAAAGACTAATGAAGAACCTCATAAGTAGGTCATTAGAATAATTCATGCCATCCCAAAGAGTTTGTTTCTTTTTTAGTTATACCCCTTTTTTTAAAACAATTACTTCGGCACATGTAAAAATTACCTCTACTATTAAAACCGCCCCCCCATAAATTGCTGACCTAAATTTGATCCAATTCCAAAAATTAACCGTAAATTCACCCAGTTAATTTACTTCCTACAACCAACATTTATTAAATGCGCCAAGCAATTGAAAATAAGGCTGATCGGTATTTTTACACCAATTCAAACCTAATTTCCTTCTTTATTTTTCTCCCGTACTGCCTTCTAGCAGTTCTAATTGCTAAACAAGAAAAATCGTGGCATAAATATGAGTTTGAATCATTCTCTAACTCGGTAGGATATGAACTCTCTCTCCTAACTTATTCTGAACCATCATCTAATGAACCCCTGAATATTTCATCTCTAATCCAAGAAAAAATAGACGATTATCCATTTGAATATATTAATCCGAAAGCAATAAAACTAGATCTAAAATTAAAGCGAGCAGAAGAAATAAAAGTTTCTCCCCGGATAAATTTCATAAAAAAAATTCTTTTCACAAGAAATAAACGCCAGCATACTGCTACTTTACAAGTATATAAAGCCCCTATTCTACTGGATTACCCTATCACACTTTTTTACAGTCTATTTGGTATTATTATTTGCTACTTACTCTTTATACTTACTAGGAATAGAAAAAAATCATGGTTAAAAATGCAAGGAGCATTGAGTCACTTGAAACGCAAAGAATCCGAATCATTTAAACATCTAAATATTGCGCAAATTGGAGGCTACACGAAAGAAATTAAAACGGGTACTTGGTTGGGCTCATCCATTTTGAATGAGATCATAGGTTTCACGCCTAAAGAAAATTTGAAACTTGAGTTAGACCGCTACGTTCATCTCGATCATCAAAAAACAGTAGCGGAATTCTACGCCAACTTAATTTCAAGTAAACAAAAATCATTTGAAATCGAATACAAGATTATTCGTCAGGGTACTAAAGTAGATCAATGGGTAAATGATATTGGGGTAATAGAATACGACCATTTAAATAATCCCTTACGGATCATAGGAGTACTATTTGACATCACAATACAAAAAAAAGAAAAGAAAAGAAACCAGGACAACATAGAACAACTAGAAGAATTGATTAAAGGCGGCTCTGTTGGTTTATGGAACTGGAACGTCATCACCCAAGAATCTTACTTTTCTTTGATATATAAAAGTCAACTTGGCTACAAAGATCATGAGTTAGCTGCCAATTATGAAACATGGATAAGTTTAATCCACCCAGATGATTTAGAATCTACTTTAGTTAATCTAAATATTTGTTTGACTAAACCTTACCCACCTTATTCTAGCGAATTCCGACTTCGACATAAAAACGGTAACTACCGTTGGATATTAGCTAAAGGAAAATTACGCTTCAATAAACTAAACCAACCAGAAGTTATGCTGGGTTCGCATGTCGATATTACAGATCGGAAAAATGCAGAAAAGAAGGTTGAAAACTCAAACAATTTCAATAAACAAATTTTAAATAACGTAGCCGAAGGTATTTATGGCGTAAACACCAAAAACGAGTGTACCTTTATTAACACGGCTGGCGCAAAAATGTTGGGATATGAACCCAAAGAACTACTTCACAAAAACATGTCATTAGTTCAAATCAACACTAAAGACAACGAATTAAATTATGATTGGAAAAAATGTACCGTGAGAAAGTCTATTTTAACTGGAAAACCTCAATACAATTCTGACGACTCTTATCTAACCAAAAACAACAATACGTTCCCAACTAAATATGACTCTACCCCCTTATTTGAGAATGGTATAGTTACTGGAGCCGTAATTGTTTTTAAAGATATAACGAGTTGGAAAAGAGAAAAGTTCAGAGTTTCGTTACAGAATGTGATACTACAAACCATTATTTCCAGTAATTCGTTACCAGAAATAATGGATTTATTATTAAGTTCTATTTCAAAAGAATACCCAAACTCCATTTGTGCTTTCAGTCTTACTAATGAATATAACACCGATTATTATCATCGGAATAACTTAAACTTTGAACCATCTATTGCCGATTTTTTGAATCCATCTCACACTATTGGCAAAATGGGAACCGCAGAACAGTCACTTAAAACAAAAAAGCAAATTATAATACGAGACTATGCGACAAATGAAGAATTCAAAGACTTTTATGCCCTGATAAAAGATTACAGAATTAAATCAAGCTGGACACAACCAATTTTTAATACCGATCAAAACATCATCGGCACCTTTAGTCTCTACTTTTCCAAAAGCACTAACCCAGACGAAAATGAACTCGCTTTATTATTAACTATTGCTAATTCCATTCGACTAGCAATTTCGCATGTGAAATCTGAAAACCAAATTACGCAGCTAACCTCTAACATGGAGAGTAAAATTGAAAAAAGAACTCTAGAATTGAATAACACCAATAAGTATTTACAGAAAGAGGTTATTGAACGAATTCATGACGAGGATCAAATTAGGCGAGTATATGACTCCTCACCTCATGCTATATTGATAGTAGATCAATTTGGAGTCATTCGATTAGCGAATAAGACAACAGAAAAATATTTCAAATACACAGGTAGTGATCTCATAGGCTCCAAAATAGATTTACTATTTCCGGAAGAGGAAGTTCACAAAATCAGCCAAACTATAAATAAATACTTCAGCACTCCAGACCATAAAATACCTACTGAAAGATCACAATATCAAGCTATTAAACAAAATAAAAAATCTTTTCATGTAGAAATAGAACTCAATTCGGTACAATTAGATGGCCAAAAAATGGTGCTCACAAATATTATTGATATCACGGAACGTAAAAAAGCGGAAAACGAGATTAAAAAAGCGCTACTGATTGCAGAACAGGCCAATAAAACAAAGAGTGAATTTCTAGCGAATATGAGCCATGAAATTCGAACTCCGATGAACGCCATTATTGGTTTCTCTGAGTTACTGAATACAAGTATTTCAAATCCTAAACAAAAATCTCAGTTACAAGCTATTCGTTCAAGCGGAAAAAACTTATTGACCTTAATCAACGATATTTTAGATCTTTCAAAGATAGAATCAGGAAAATTTCAAATTAATTATGAAACTATTGACTTTAATAAATTCATCCACGAAATTCAAAATTTATTTTCACTACGTATAAAAGAAGCTCGCCTTAATTACCAGACGGAAATTGACCCTGAAATTCCTCAAAACTTGATGATTGATCAACTCAGACTTCGACAAGTTTTATTTAACATTATTGGAAACGCAGTAAAGTTCACAGATAAAGGGAGCATAATTATTAAAATAAAGCTAATCAAAATGAATCCTGATCATACCGTAAACATATCCATTTCGGTAAAGGATACGGGAATAGGAATTCCAAAAACCGAGCACAAACTGATCTTCGATCAATTCCAACAACAAAAAGGACCTATTGCCACACGCTATGGAGGAACTGGACTTGGCCTGGCAATATCTAAAAGGTTAGTTGAAATCATGAATGGATCTATTACCCTCAAAAGCAAATTTAATGTAGGTTCCGAGTTTACGGTTAATTTAAATAAAATAGGAGTTTCGAATAATGTGCTGTCAAATGTAACTCCTATGTTAACTATTGAAAAAACAGTCTTATTTAAAGATGCACGAATTTTAATAGTAGACGATGTAGTCAATAATAGAAAGTTACTCACAGATGCGCTGAGTGAAATAACCTATTCCATTACAGAAGCCGTAAATGGAAAAGAAGCCGTTTCTTTAGCCAAGAAATTGAATCCAGATATTATCCTAATGGATTTAAAAATGCCTGTAATGAATGGAAGAGAGGCCATGAAAGCAATTAAGAAAAACCCCATTACACAGCACATTCCTATTATTCTAGTGAGTACTTCTAAAGAAAAACCTGAAAATATTACACCAAATGAGCCTCTATTTGATGATTTTATAAGTAAGCCTATTATTATAGCTAATTTAACAGCTACTTTACAAAAATATCTCCAGTTTGAGCTTATTCCTAACCAAAAATACGAAACAATACAGGGGCATTTTGAACTTGAATATCATACGCTTAAACTATTGCCAAGTATTCTGATACTCATTGAAGCAGAATTGACTCCAATTTGGAGTACCGTATCCAAAAATCAACTAATCGAAGAAATTGAGGCTTTTGCACTTTTACTTTTTGATTTTGGAAATAAACATGCATTAAACTCAATTGTAGATCTGGCAAATCAATTAAAGCAAGCAACGGAAAATTATGAGATTGAAAAAGTATTGATTTTATTAAAATCCTATCCCAAACATCTAGTTCAGCTTAAAAAGCTGTTAAAATAAACACATATATGTCCACACAAATTCCTCAAATATTGATCATTGATGATCAACCTCAAAACTTACAAGTTTTAGGTAATATGCTGCGAGAAGCGAAATTTAAAACAGGGTTTTCCACCAATGGAAAGAATGCACTGGAAATCTTGAAAAACAATCACTTTGATTTGATTCTATTAGACATCAACATGCCTGACATGGATGGTTTTGAAGTATGCGAAAATATTAGGAAACTGCCTAAAAATATAGATACTCCAATCATATTTCTAACAGCCGCCATCGATGAAAAAAGCATCATAAAAGCGCTTACTGCTGGCGGGCAAGACTATGTTACCAAGCCGTTTAATTCTCAAGAATTATTAGCCCGAATACACACCCATTTAAAACTACAAGATCAGAAAATTCAGTTAGAAAAGTTTAATTCTAACTTAGAAGATATTGTGAAAGAAAAAACAAAAGCCCTTATCCATTCTGCCGCAGCATTAGAGACAGCAAACGAAAAGCTCCAATTATTAGACACTCTTAAAAATCAATTCATTAGATTAATAAGTCATGAGCTCAGGACACCACTAACTGGAGTAGTTGGATTTACTGAGATTTTGAGCAAAGACTTGGAAGATACCGAATATGAGGAAAAAATGCTCCTATTAATATCCTCTGTAAAACGATTAGAAAAAACCACTATCAAGACTCTTCTCATCACTGAGCTAGAAGCAGACGAATATAACTACCAACCAAAGTTCCTTCATTTAGACTCTTTACTGAAAAAGGAATTAGCCTCTTTACAGAATTCAATCGCGGAAAACAAACTTGAAATCGTAAATAATATACATTCAAAGACCATGATCAATGCCGATCAAGAACTGATCGCATTTGCGTTTAATGCCATTCTTGAAAATGCCGTGGAACATTCTAATTTAGGAGGAGTAATTACGCTAAATATTGAGTTACAAAATAAAAACACAATTATTCGTATCGAAAATACCGGGAACGGCTTCAGTAAACAAGTTTTGTCCTCGCCATTAATCTACTTCCAACCCAATGTGAAATTTCAAAACAATAAAATGGGACTTGGATTAATTATCACAGAGTTGATCACAAAAAGACATCAAGGCTCTTTAGTCATTTCAAATAAGAACAAAACGGCATGTGTAGAAATCATCCTTCCCAATATTGATAATTAAAGAATTAAACACTTAAAAAATAGGGTGAAAACTGACACAAAACAAATCTTAAAAGTATTTACTTCATTTAGCACCCGAAAAAGAGATATTTGACTTTTTACTGATAGTTTTTGATTGTATTTTTACAATGCTCTTCACTTTTAACGGATATTTTCGAGAAATATGGGTAAAGACATTAATAATAATTCTCGAAAAATTCTCAAACTAGCTTTAGTTGGCACTAAATCTCAATTATCCATTAATCGAAGGGGGCCTCTTGAAAAACAGTTGCGCCCCTTTCTACAAAACCTAGCTTTTGTAAAAAAAGGATTAAACACACCAAATAATTTTAAGAGTGCTAGAACTCAAAAAGCCTGTTTGGATTACACTTATTCTACCTCCTATCTTAAAAAAATGTCTATTTACATTCCCTTTTTACAATTAGAAAACACAAAAAAAATACTTAGTTCAATCAATAGACGGTCAATATGCTGTATCTTCTTACCCTTAAGTATTCACCGTAACTGAGAAAATTCAAAACAATGAGGCTATCAGTTACTCAGGATGACTTTTGATCTAATTATTTTACCTAATTCTAAAAAAACATCGATACGACTTCACTTTTATCTAATACACGCCTAACGACTGCAAATTAATATCAAATCATAAAATGGATAACAATATTTTACATAATGGATACTATAAGACACTTTCAGAAAAGTCTAAGTTCCGAATTATTGTGTTCAAGTTTGAGAGTCCCAAAACATTTAGAATTATTGAGTGCAATGCCAATGCAGCAGAAAACAGTAACAGATCTAAATCTGATTTAATAGGTAAAACGCTGAAACAATTATTAGGAGAGTCTATTAATTCTAATTCTCTGAATCATCTATTACTGCAGTTAAATAAATGCTTAGAAAAACAAACCCCCATTTTTAGCGAGGAACGCGTATTCATAAGCGGAGTCTTATACATAAAAAAAAACCAATACCTACCTATTTCAGGAAATTTGGGCCAGCCCAAGCAAATTATGGTCATTAGTCATTTGATTAATAATATAGAAAACACGAAAGACAAATGGAAAGAATGCCAAGCTAAGTATGACCGGATTTTAAACACTACTTTTTCTGGGGTCTTAACACATAAAAAAGGCATTGCTCTGGAAGCTAACGAGACTTTTTTAGACATGTTTGGGTTCAGTAGGAATGAAGTTATTGGGAAAGACATTGTGAGTAAAATTGTTGTTTCAAATCAAGAAAATAAAATTGTCCACAAAATCAAAAATCACGAAATTATTCCAGGAGTACTTCATGCAGTAAAAAAAACAGGGGAGATCATACATATTCAAATTGAAGCTAGTTTTTTTAACGACCAAAACAATCAAAATACGGGACTCTTAATTGTTAAAGATATAACAGAACAAAAGCGGACAGATTTATACTTAAAACAATCAAAAAGTGAGCTTTCAAAGCTCCAGAAAATCTCAAAAATGGGAAGCTGGACCATGAATGTGAAAACTTTGAAAGTAACACAATCCAAAGAACACCAGCTCTTGTTTGAGCAAACCCCTCAAAAAGACAATCAAAACATTAAAGAATATATACAACAAGTAGTTCATTCGCAAGATCACAAATTACTAAATAGCAAAATTCGATTTGCCCTAAAAAACGCAGACAGTGTAGACTATTACGACCAATTTGAAATACGAATACTAGATCAAAACAAAAATGACAGATGGATTCTTATTACTTCTTTTTATAAAAACGATGAAGAAATTGAAGGTATTACACAAGATATCACAACCCTAAAGCAGCCTTTTTTAAAGCTAACTAAACAAAAAGAGGCCGCATTAGAAAATGAAAAACGGCTTCTTCAAGTCACTTCAATGTCTCATCTTGGCTACTTTGAATATGACATTCTATCGAGAGACATTTGTTATTCTGAAGAAATGAAAATCATTTATGGCCTAGACGACCATCAAAAGGGATTTCCTCTCATCAATCTACTGCGAAAAGTGGATGAAAAAGATCTTTGGTTTGTCATTAAATCCATTCAATCCACTATAATGACAAAAGGAAAGAAGGTCTTTCAACATTGTTTACTTGGCCCCAATGGAAAAACTACAACCGTAGCCGTTACTGCCGAAGTACAGTTCAATAACTCTCAACCCCATAAAGTAGTAGGAACGGTTTTAGATATCACACCCTATAGATAATACGAATTTGATTCGCATAATCACAATATGCCATTTTAATAGGTCAAAAAAAAAGACATTAGATATTGTATGGTTTTTGGTATTAATACCAACTGATACGCTCTAAGCAACTAAAAACAACCATTCAACTAGTCGCTTCAGGATTACATCGTATATATTTGACTATTCCTATTCACCGGTCTTAAAACACCGCTAACCTCTTGCAATTTGATCTTTAAACCAACACTTTCATTCTTAGATCTAGTCTTTATACTTCATGCGCAATGTTTCAAGGGATACAAAAGATAGTATTCACTATCTCATAACTTGAACACTGCCAACATACTCAGAGGTTTTAGAATTTAATCCAACTACTTTAATTTTGTAAACAAACAGAGAATTTGGGGGCACCGGCTCGCCATAAACGGTGCCATCCCAACCGATATTTAAATCGGTTGACTCAAACACCAACCCTCCCCAACTATCATACACGTACATATACATGAGTCTATCTACTCCGTAAGTAACCGGAATAAAGTAATCATTTACACCATCTCCATCTGGCGTGAACGCATTTGGAACAAAAACACGGTACTCCTCCAAGCTTATTGTAAACGAGGTATCTTTTTCAAAACATGAATACTCATCTCCGTACGTTAAAGAATACATGGTTTCTTCCTCTGGCATGAATACCGGATCGAAACAGTCACTGCAACTTAGATAACCGTTAGATTCCCATAAAAAACTAGATACATTAAAACCTTCTACTTGAATACCCAAATCTGTTCCCTGAGGAATTAAGGTATCATTCGGAAAGTAAGATAGGAACGGCTCTTCTATTACTGTTATCAAAACGGAATCTTTTGTTTCACAACCCTGCTCATTTACACCAACTACTTGAAATAAAACACTCTCCGTAATTTGGGTGACTGTTGCACTAGAAGTATCATTACCCACTCCCCAAGAAGGACTCCATGCATAGCTAGTTGCTCCAGATACATTAAGGTCAATTT
The DNA here is from genome assembly GCA_047610145.1 of Salibacteraceae bacterium. Taxonomy (GTDB): domain Bacteria; phylum Bacteroidota; class Bacteroidia; order Flavobacteriales_G; family Salibacteraceae; genus CAJXZP01. Next base: position 8,968 of record JBLFZF010000092.1, read on the forward strand.
GAGTACCTCCGCAAACAAGAGTATCCTCGGTGGTCCGTAAATTTGGAGATTCAAGAACGGTTACTTGCGTTGAACTAGTATCTCTACATGATAAAGAATCATTCCAAACAATCAATGACAAGTCATAAAGGCCAGCTTCTAAAAAATCTTTATTAAAGCTATTCGAAATAATATTAGACTCTTTGTCAATCAACCATCTGCCCATAGTAGATCCTACAGAAACATTAGATAATTGCACCCGTAAAGGAGCACAACCCAAAGTATCACTCACTTCAATCATTGACTTAACCTCAAAAGCCTCTACTTCTACTTGATCTGTTTTCACACAAAGACCAATACTATCCGAGAATATTAAGGTCACATTGTATTTCATTCCATAGTTGTACTTATGATACACCGGATCATTTCCATTCCCATTTTGCAAGGTAATACCATCACCAAAATCCCAGGTAAACAAACGTGCATTGGCATTTTTATCAATCAGTTCAAATTTAAATGTCTCTGACAAGCAATCTTTGATTTCCTCTGGGCTAATCTGAGCAGTTGGACCAGAAACATGAATATAACTGGGTCTAATAAGGGAGTCAGCACACCCAAATCCAGACTTTATTTTTAAGCCAACCGAATAATCTCCCGGTAAATCATAGCTGTGATGCACCACAGAGTTACCTGACGCAAAAGACGTTGAACCATCTCCAAAATCCCAAAACCACTGATGATTACTTCCATTTACGATAGGAATAGAGAAATACACGCTAGAAGGATAGCAATTAAGACTAGTCTCATTTGCAACAAAGCCCACGTGAGGAATTTCATGTACCTCAACTAGGTTGTTTACCCAATTAGTATCTACACAACCAAATTGATCCATCACCGACAATCCGACCGTATATTGACCTGAACTAGTGTAGGTTTTTAGAGGATTTAGTCCCAGAGCGTTTGTACCATCTCCAAAATCCCATGAGTAAATAGAATCAGACGGATTTACTCCCGTAATTTCTAAAGAGTCCCCTTTACAATGGGCTGCATTTACCACAGAAAAAGATGCCACAGGTTGTTTTAAATTGATTCGGGCTTGGTATCTGAAGGTATTCTTGCACCCAAAGGTATCTGTAACTTGTAGCGAAACATGATAACTATTATTTCTCTGATTAGTATAGGTATGTGTCGGATTCTGAACAGAAGAAACACCTCCATCACCAAAGTCCCAAGCCCATCCTGTAATATTAGTATCACTCACACTATAATCTGAAAACGAAGCAGAAACAGGCGAGCAACCCAAGGTATCTGAGGTTTGAAAGTTAACTATTGGCGAATACACCATTACATTTTGCGATACGGTATCTACACACCCATGCAAATCATGTACAATTCCATACACTTTATGACTTCCTTTTTGAGCAAAAGAAAACAATTTGCTTTTCGCATCAATAACTTGACCTGCAAAGCCATCAATAGACCAAAGAACGCTTCCAATTGCATTTTCAGAACCTAGCGTACTAATTACTGCGGGCTCTTGTATACATAAGTTTGAATCTTGCAAGTGTATCTCTCCTTTAATAAACCTCACCTTCACAATTTTCATTTTAGTAAAACCACAACCGTTACCGCTATCATAACCAGAAAAATGAACGTTATAATTAGAATCCGATACCGGAAAAAGATGTGTCACATTTAATATGGATGAATCTTGAGGAGACCCATCTCCAAAGTTCCAACTAAAACCAGTACCTCCTAACATTCTGGGTGTAAAAGAAACCAAATTGGGTGTATCACAATTCACCACATAACTAAAATTCAGAACTGGTCCCATTACATAAATAGCAGAATCTACTTTAGCCGTATCAAAACAACCATTATATCCGGTTATTAGCGAAACATTCACATAACCTGTATCTGTAAATTTATGGGTAGGCTCAAAATCAAATGAATACCCACCATCTCCGAAATTCCAATGGTAATGATCAATTTTATTAACATCTACAGAGTTGTTGATGGTAGATACCAAACTTGAAGCACACGTTAAATTTGTATCCAATTGAAAATTAGCCAACTGCTTAGAGCCAACACGAATGGTATCCACCTTAAAGGAAGTACATCCATTTTTTAATACCCCCTCTAATTTAACGGTATAAACACCAGCGGTTTGAAATGAGAAGTTTGGAGTCGAGTTTTTTATTGTTAACAATAT
>JBLFZF010000093.1:0-11114 GCA_047610145.1 Salibacteraceae bacterium
GAAGAAACAATTGAACGCTATTCTAGCGGATCTCAATTCTAATTCAGAACGATCTATGTTGTTTTATAAATGGTATGGCTATAACGTAGATAACAGCTATCCCGTTCCCTTATTTCATCGAAATTTTAAAAGAATTAAAACTATTGGAATCTCTAGTTTTAGCCCGCAGGCATCTACAAGTCAGCATTTTGGATGGCTGAGAGCGGGTATTAGAGTGTTGATTAATATTGATGAAGACGTACAAGGAAACGCTTATTTAGAGGTAAATGATGAAACCCATTCTTGGAAAGATGACGGACCCTTATTTATTTTTGATGATACCGTAATGCATCAGTCCTTCAATAAGTCAGATAAGCGGAGAAACAACCTTTTTATTGACATAGCGCGGCCAACGCCATTCCCATTTTTAATAGATTTCATATTCCTCGTTTTTGGTTTTATCTCTACGAGCATAAAAGCATTCAGTAATTTGTCGAATTGGAAAGTTGTTAAATAAACCGTTAAAAGTAAAACGTTTTATGGGGTCCTAACTGTTCGGTTAGTGAGCCCATTTTTTTTACCTGTAAAACTGCGATTCATTTGGTCTAGTGGAGGCTTCGCTGATAATATTTCTTACTTAGAAATGAATCTTATATCCTGCGGTAAGTTCAATCCAATCTGCTTGTCCAAAGTTGACAGCACGTAAGGCAGTTCCGGCATAAAAACCTTTGTAAATATCATATCTAGCACCAATACGTTGGTAAAATAATGGAGTAGGATCATGAATTGTTCTATAAAAGTAAAAGCCAGGTTGTAAAATAAGCGCTAGTTTACCGATACTTAATTCGTACGATAGAATTAACGCTAATTTTGCTTCTTCATTAAATGGAGCTGGATAGGTAGCGCTTTTATCTCCAACAACAATGCCGTGTGCATTATCAGAGGGATCTATGGTAAAGTCAATACCAGCTCCAATTTTCGAACGTCTTGATATTTGGCGTTGATATAATAATACCCAATTATAAATAGTGAAACTTTCATCACCAAAAGCGGCTTTTGAAGCAGAGTCAGTGCCAAAAACATTGAGTTGTTTAGTGCCTACCGACATGGATAATGACACCTCATTTTTAGGGGTAAATACAGATAACGGTGTAGGTTTATGAATAGGTTGTTCGTCTTGTAACTGATAGGTGAGTGCTAATCTAGGATCTAAGAAGTTAATTCCGAAGTTAGGTTGCTTTAGGTTCCCATTACTCGCATGACTAAAGCCTAAACTGGCTTCTGCGCCCCAACGTTTCCCTAAATTTTGATGATACAATACTCCAAGGTGTGCATAAAGTGCTAAAGGCCCACCCATCAAGTAATTGTAAGGATTAGTAACCGGATTATAAGGTTCCCAACCCATTGCAACCCCAAAATGAAAGGCATAACTTAAGTATGATTTTTTCCATCGGTGTATTGGACCTTCCAACATGGCATATACTGCGAGTGGATTTCCAATTTCTGAGGTTTGCGGAAACCAAAGAGTTTGAACCCCAAACCCATATTTTGGAAAATTATAGAGTTGATGCCATTCTTTGTTACCGTTTGTTTGAAAAATGACTTCGGCAGAAACATTATGACCATCTGTGATGGCTTCTCCAGTTGCGTTTTGAGAACTCACAAAATCATGGGTAGGAACCACCCACATATTCGAATAACTTAGTCTAAACGAAAGGATAGGAGGAGATATAGAAATAGAATCCGCTGGCTGACTCATTATATGAGGAGCCAAGCCCAAAATGATGAAGATGGTGAGAATTTGGTGTTTACCCATTGTTGTTTTTGTAAAACGCTAAAATAAATTTCTAAAAGGTCAAAAAAAAATGGTCTGTATACCAAAGTGTAAAAAAAAATCTATCCCATTGGTTTTTCTATAGTATGATACTTTAGCGTAAAAAAGTAATAAGGAGTTGATCTACTAGGTAAAACAGGTTTCCTAAGGAATGTATTGGATATAATCAACGGAATGCTTTTTAATACCGAAGTCGCTACTTCTTTTTCACCCATTAAATCTAGTTTTTGTCCCCCCCTAAAGCGTATTTTAGTTTTTCAAAATAACCAGGCATGAAACATCTACACCATATCAGTTTAATCGCATTTTTAGTATTTCTAGGTCTTTATTCTAACGCGCAAACCTCGGGTTATTCATTAGCTGATTTTTACATCAATAATACGGAACTAGATCGGCTAACAGATAGTGTATTCCTCACTCTTTCTCCAAAAGAAAGAGTGGCACAAATGATTGTGACGTCTGCCGGAGAATTAGGGAAATCAGATGCAGTGGTGCGAGATTTAGTTGAAAATAATCAGATTGGTGGCGTGGTCTATTTAAAAGGTACTCCAGCATCACATAAAAAGCTAATCACTGAATTAAACACTATTTCAAAATCAAATAAATCCATTCCATTAATAAATAGCATGGATGCGGAGCCCAGTTTATTTAACGGAAGAATAAAAGGAACTCCAAAAATGATAAAAACCATTGATATTAAAAGCGTTCAACAATGCGACTCGGTGGTTAAGGTCATTGATAAATCACTCCAAGAAATAGGAATTCACCAGAATTTTGCACCCGTAGTAGATATTAGTCCAAATAACGAAGCGATTAAGAATCGGAGTTTTGGAAGCCATCAAGAAGCGGTCATTCGTTTAAGTAAAACCTTCATTAAATCTACCCAAGAAGATAATATAGTCGCTACTGCGAAGCACTTTCCAGGACATGGATTAGTGAAAGGGGATACCCATAAAAAATCTGTTTATATTGACGGTAAATTACAGGAATTAGATACGTATATCCCGCTTATTGAGAGCGGTGTGATTTCTATTATGGTGGCACACATTACCGTCCGAAATAATGAAATGTATACTACCCATGACTTACCTGCCAGTTGTTCTAAAGTAATTGTGACCGATCTACTGAAAAATGAGCTTGGTTTTAAAGGTATTATAATAACCGATGCCTTAAATATCATGAAAGCCGTTACCATTTTAGATAAAGCTCCGTTGAAAGCCTCTATGGCTGGTTGTGACATGCTTTTAATGCCTGTTAATGAGGTTGAAACTATCCGGTGGATACAAGAAGAGATGAATTTAAACGCAGATTATAAAAAGCACGTGCATCAATCTGTGAAAAAAATATTGCGCTTAAAACTTTGCTTGAACTTAATTTAATCATATTTTCAAATGCAATCAACCTGCTAGTTATAAATGGATCGAGTGCCCATTTGATAGAAAACACATCGATATCAGTGCTATTTTAATAAATTAGAGATAGCAGATAGTATTTTGTAATACGCTTCAAAACAGTATTACTTTAGGTAATATAAGTAATCAATTTTGTAATTGCATTAATTTTTCTAATACTTAAAATAAATACACCTTTGGATAATCAAAAAATAAATAGCCATATGAACAGCATAGGATTAAACAACGAGAAATCAGTAGAAGTATCCAATCAGTTAAATGATTTGTTAGCGAACTACCAAATATTTTATATGAATGTGAGAGGGTTTCATTGGAATATTAAAGGAAATAAATTCTTTGAATTACATATAAAATTCGAAGAGTTATATAACGATTTGGTAATTAAAATAGATGAAATTGCGGAAAGAGTATTAACGCTAGGTCAGACACCAACGCACAGTTTTGCGGAGTATTTAGCGCAATCTGATATCGATCCGGTGACCAATGTAACGGATAGCGACACAACAGTAAACTCCGTTTTAGAATCGTTTAAAACAGTCATCATCAAACAGCGTGCGATACTAAAAGCGAGTGGAGAAGCAGAAGATGAAGGAACCAACGCATTGATGAGTGATTACATTAGCGAGCAAGAAAAGCTAGTTTGGATGTATACCGCATATGTAGGTTAGACAGTATGCACGAAATTTTAAAATCCTGCCCGAAATGGCGGGATTTTTTTTGCTAGCTACAGGAAGGAAGCATTATTTCATCTGCCGATCATTTTCACTACTTATTCGGTATAGAGTTGTAGCATAGAGTTCTCGCAACTCATGGAATTATTAGATATTACTTTAACCGAATGGTATGCGTGTTTACAAACTCAAATGAGCCTTTTACGTATTTGTTTTTTTGAATAACATCGTTTAAAATAGTCGCTTTATCTTTCGAGTATTCAATATTTACTTCATCCATATACCGGTATGTAGAATCATTTATATACGTAAAGTTGTTGACTTGATCAGTTCCATTACCGAGATAAAGGTCTCGGGAGAGTCTCATTTTAAAGCTAAAGTCTTCGGCAACCGCAGTTTTAGAAATTACCTGTAATAACTGGTATTCACAACTAGAAGCATCAGAAAGGGGATGCTCTAAACGAACTTCCATCACCCGTAATTTGTAACTGAAACCCCATTGATACTCAAAATCACTCAAATATTCTACAGCGCATTCTGGAGAGGATAAGACAATCACTTTATAAAAAGCGCCATTTGTCACTTGTTTGTAAGGAAGGATAGTGATTTCCATTTCTGTATAAATGTCTTGGGTCATTCCTGCCATAGAAAAAAATAGTAAGAGACTAGTTATCCGTACTTTCATTGCCGTATTATTTTTTAATTTCAAAGTGAAGACTCCTTAAAAATTAATGGAGCTATAAAAACTGGAAAACAAAAACTATTGAAATTAACAGTTTTCAGATGTTCCTTTGAGCAATCATATCATTCAAATATAAACATGTCGCAACACATTAAACGTAAAGGCTTCACTTTTACCAGCTATGAAGCTCCAGAAAGCACACCATTTGAGCGATTGTTTGAAATTTTCAAAGAATTGATTACGCATACTTCTGGAGATTTTGACGAAGCCATTGGCTGGTTACGTGAATTAGACAAAGAGTATTCGCTGACTACCAAGGAGTATACCATTGATGATTTTTTAGCCGAATTAAAAGAGAAAGATTTTATTCAAGACGAGCTAAAACCAGATGGCACGCAAGGTTCTGGAATAACCTCCAAAACAGAAAGAGCGATTCGTAAAGGAGCTATGAATCAAATTTTTGGCAAGATTAAAAAGAATGGTTCAGGTAATCATAATACTAAAATCACCGGCCAAGGTGATGAGCATACGGGTGATTTACGAAGCTTTCAATTTGGAGATGCGCTAGAAAACATCTCTATGACGGAGAGTTTGAAGAATGCACAAATAAATCATGGGTTTGATTCTTTTAAGTTAACCGAAAACGATTTAGTGGTAGAAGACACCCATCATAAATCGCAAATGAGCACGGTTTTAATGATTGACATTAGTCATAGCATGATATTGTATGGTGAAGATCGAATTACACCTGCCAAAAAAGTAGCGATGGCATTAGCCGAATTAATTACAACACGTTATCCTAAAGATACTTTAGATATCTTGGTTTTTGGTAACGATGCTTGGGCTATTTCTATAAAAGAATTACCGTATTTGAATGTAGGTCCTTACCATACCAACACCGTAGCTGGATTGCAATTAGCCATGGATTTGCTGCGAAGAAAACGAAATACCAATAAGCAAATATTTATGATTACCGATGGGAAGCCAAGTTGCATGAAAATGCCCGATGGTAGTTATTACAAAAATAGTAACGGCTTGGACCCACAAATTGTTGAAAAGTGTTACAGCATGGCTGCTCAAGCACGAAAACTTCATATTCCAATAACCACATTTATGATTGCTCAAGATCCTTATTTGCAGTCATTTGTAGATCAATTTACCGCATCTAACAGGGGCAAAGCATTTTATACCGGACTAGAAGGTTTGGGCGAAATGATATTTCACGATTACGAAACAAACAGAAAGAAAAGAATTAAATAATGAGTAAATTATTGACTATTAAAAGCTTAGGCGCTTTAAAGAAAGCTAAATATGTTTCGAAAAGCATTAAGCAAGAGCTCCGTGACAACTTGATTTTCAATCTTCAAAACGATATTGCTTCTTTTGAAGGAATTCATGGATATGAAAACACCGTAATTCCTGAATTAGAGCGAGCTATATTGTCGCAGCATAACATTAATTTGTTGGGTTTAAGAGGCCAGGCTAAAACTCGTTTAGCACGTTTAATGCTCCAATTACTGGATGAGTATATTCCGGTCATCGAAGGTTCTGAAATCAATGATGACCCTTTAAATCCAATCAGTATTTTTGGCAGAGAAACCATCGAAACGATGGGAGATAATACACCCATTTCATGGATGCATCGCTCCGATAGATTCTTTGAAAAACTAGCTACGCCAGACGTAACTATTTCTGACTTAATTGGTGATATTGACCCAATTAAAGCAGCTAACTTAAAGTTAAGTTATGCAAACGAAAGAGTCATACATTTTGGAATGATACCCCGCGCTAATCGATGTATTTTTGTGATTAACGAATTGCCCGATTTGCAAGCGCGTATTCAAGTTGCTTTATTCAACATCTTAGAAGAAGGAGATATTCAAATTAGAGGCTTTAAGCTTCGGATGCCTATAGATTTGCAGTTTGTTTTTACGGCAAACCCAGAAGACTATACAAATAGAGGTAGCATTGTGACTCCTTTGAAAGATAGAATTGGCTCTCAAATTTTAACGCATTATCCAGAAACAGTAGAAATAGCCCAAACTATTACCGCGCAAGAGGCCGGCCTGCAGGATAATCGAGTAATTGAGGTGCATGTCCCTAATTTGGCCAAAGAGTTGGTGGAACAAATTGGTTTTGAAGCTCGTTTAAGTGAGTATATTGACTTAAAAAGTGGTATTAGCGCGCGAATGAGTATCACGGCTTTCGAGAATCTAATGAGTTCGGCAGAAAGAAGAGCTATTACGAATGGCGAAAAATCAACTACCGTTCGCTTTGGCGACTTAATGGGAATGATTCCAAGTATCACGGGTAAAGTAGAATTGGTGTATGAAGGAGAACAGGAAGGGGCGGTTATGGTGGCTCAAACCTTAATTGGTATGGCTTCAAAAACGTTGTTCTTAAATCGTTTTCCTAAAATTCAAAAACTCACGAAAGAAGAAGAGGAAACGCCTTATGATAACGTAATCGATTGGTTTTTACAAGAATCTGATTTTGAATTACTGGATGAATATACGGAGGAAGAATATACGACTCAATTGAACCGAGTTACTCCGCTTAGCGAATTGCTATACACCCATCATCCAGATTTGGACGAGCAGGATAAAAACTTTATGAAAGAGTTGGTTTTATGGGCATTAGTAGAGTTTAAGAAGCTTTCTAAGAAACGTTTCTCTGAAGGTTTTACATTCAATGATTTAGTGAATGGCTATTGGTCAGATGTGAATTAAACCTTCTCGTTATTTGTCATCTTAATGACGGTATTGGATTTTGTAATGTCATGCATGCCCTAATGTATGCTGGCTTACACTTCCTTATTACCTTTTAGGGGTACGTTTGTGCAACAATACAACCAATATGAACAAACTAGATTTACAGATACAGCAGGCTGCTCAATACTTCACGTATTCGGAGTACAAAAAAATGGTTGCCGACTTATTTGAAGATGGCAAAGCCACAGGTCCGAAGCAAACAACGACCTATACGGAGAGTACTAAAATGAGTATTCAACGTATGAAAAAGTGGGATAAAATTTTCAAGGTTTCTGAAGATGTTAAGTCCCGTCTAACACAATTAGAAGATCATTGGACTTGGTATGTGATTACCGAAGGTTGGTGTGGAGATGCTTCTCAGGTTTTACCGGTGATAGCTAAAATTGCAAGTCATTCTGATCGCATTGACTTGAAATTGATTCTTCGGGATGAAAACACCGAAATCATGAACAACTACCTAACCAATGGTGGGATGGCGATACCTATTTTAGTTGCAGTGAATGAGCGCACCGGAGAGGAACTTCCGCATTGGGGGCCGAGACCTGCTTTTATTGCTCAAAAACTAGCGGCATTAAAAAGCGATAATCCAAATATTGAATATGCGGAAGTTTCGAAGCAATTGCATACTTGGTATGCCAAGGATAAAGGCGAATCAACTCAAAATGATCTGTTGAAACTAATGACCGAGCACATGCTTTCTTCGTCAGCAGAATTTCATACAGTAGGATAATATAACTCAACGGGCATCCTCCTTAATAGGAGGATGTCCATTGAACTAAATGGATAAAATCGCTTCGGCTGCCATCTTCATCGTTTCCTTTAGCGCCCGTAGCCAGCTCCATCACCCGGTCATAAGAATACCCTGTTTTCATTGTTGTTCCTCTAAGAAGTATTCCAAAAGAAGCAACAGTAGTAGAGAACTGTCAATTGTTGGAGGTTAAATGAAAAGGGACCTCTTTTGTCTCCAAAACATGGGTGATTAATTCAGGTTTTTTTTCCTTTTGGAGCCTTATATCTAAACTGTACCGTAAGCACTTCTTCTTCAAAAACACGTTGCGCTAAGGGCTCTGGGTCTCGTTGATATTTTAGAATATCAATATTGTCTATTGGTTCTTCAGATTCTGCTGGAATAATTTCATACAGCATGATCACGCTATGGCCCGAGCCAATTTCTCCGGCCTCTTTAGTATCGTCATTAAAGTCTGTATTATCGAGTCTTCAATTTACATACCCAATTAATTTATACCCTTTTACAATATCTGGATTAAACGCTACTTGTACCTTTCCATCCTTCTCAATTTTCATGAGGTTGGAGCCCAGCTCGGAAACAAATACCTTGCGCGCTTCTAGGGCATTATCAATGTAAGTGTAGTTGCCATTTCCTTTATTGGACAATTGTTCCATATTCGTATCCTTTAAGTTTCCATCTCCGAACCCGAGGGTTGTTAAAAATATGTGGTCCTCTCGTTTACTTGCAATCAAATGAATTCAATTAGTTCGGATTGAGGTCTTAAGCACCCAATAAAAGGAAGCGTTTTATAGAGTGAAAAAAACTTTTAAGTTTCTAATTAACAATACTTTGCCACAACTAAAACACCGGGTCGATGGCTATTGAAATAATTTCGCCACTAACCGGATGCGTAAACCCAATCTGTTCGGCATGTAAGTATAAGCGCGCTGCTTTTTGACCGTACAACGCATCTCCTACAATAGAAAGGTTAAGTCCGTCTTTGTGCGCGGCATGCATGCGTAATTGATGGGTTCTACCAGTAATCGGATAAAAGTGGATGCGCGTAGTGGTTTTGGTACGGGAAATCACCTTAAAATGCGTTCGGGCACTTTTGCCATGTTCCTGACAAACCAATTGATGCGGTCTATTTTCTAGGTCAACCCGAAGCGGTAAATCTATGGTTCCTTCATCTTCTTTCAGCACCCCATCTAATATGGCAATGTATCGTTTGGTTATGGTTCGTTTTAAAAACTGCTGTTGCAGTATTTTATGGATTTCTAAACTTTTCGCAATGAGTAATACTCCCGAAGTGGGCATGTCTAAACGGTGTACAATAAGTGGTCCCGTCCAATCGGGATGTTCAGTTTTTAATCTGTTGGCGACTGAATCTGCGACAGATTTCCCAGGTACAGATAACAAGCCTGAGGGCTTGTTAATTACGAGCATGTGTGCATCTTCAAAAACAGTTTGAATCTGTAGGTGATCCATAGTACCGGTTTCCATTGGGTTTGGTTCTACGGATAACCCTTGCAACATGTGGCTTAAAATAGGCTGGCATTTACCAGTGCATGCAGGGTAATAATGCACATGTTTCTTAATTTCAGACTTTGGGGATTGTCCCCACCAAAATTCTGCCATGCAAATGGGTTTGTATCCCATTTTATAGGCGTACTGGATAAGTTTTGGAGCCGCGCAATCTCCAGAACCTGCAGGAGGGAGGTGTACTCCTTCTTTCTCAAATATATCGCGGAGGTTACGGGTTTCTCCCTTGGCGTTTAGAAACTCGTAATGCTCAAATATTTTTTGCTGTAATCCAATAGATCCTGACTTTCGTTTAGAGCGCAGCTCTTCATATTCCTGATAAAATAAGTGGGTTTCAAATTCAGCTTTCGCTAGTTTATTTTTCCAATGTTCTTGTAAATGCTTAAAATAAAACTTCTTTTGAACACTTTCGTTATTAAGCTTTTCGTTCAGGGCTGCAAAATCTTCTTTATTCAACAGTTCTTGCTGCTCCTTTCTAAAAGCCGAACGTTCTGATTTTGCCTTTCCTACATAGAGTTGCGTATCCGCAATATCTAACGCAGCTCTTTGCTTCAGTAGTTCGAGGTCTTTAGCAACGGTAACAAACTCCAATTGCTCTTCAATACTTTTTATGCGAGCGGTTATGGCGTTGATTTTCTCCATTCCTACCTCAAAGAAATTCTTTCCTGGAAGTAAATCATAAACGTGTGGCACAAACCCTTTAGGCTTTGAAGTATCTGTGAGTTTACCCGAGAATCCTTGTAGGAAACCAAGTTCACCCTGGGTATTTTTCACTACTAAAACGCCAAACATTTTACCTGAGTTTATGGTGTTTGAAGGAGGTAATCCGAAGTCATGCTTCCAATCGTTTTGTTTTAGTAATTCGACTTGTAGTTGTTGTGCTGCAAGCTCGCTTAATGCATGAGGCGTGTAGTAAAAAGGAAAAGTGAACTGTATCGGTGGTTCAATTTCTGAAACATCTGAATTAAACGCTATAAAACAAGAATCTTCCTTTTGCCTTTTTGTATTCATGATACTCTTTCCTTTATCGGTTGCAAAAATACACTGATGCCCCCAACTAGACACGTTTAGATCTTACGCATTTAAGCTTCTTCACCTAGCGTATTCTGCGTTTAATTAGTATTCTCCAGTGAGAAAAAGCTCGCAGGAAATATAATCCGTTGTCAACATGATTTTTTCGTGTACTAGGTATTGATCATCGAGCGGATTAAAACCCAAAGAGCCAATAAAAGGGTCGGAGCTTTTTGCAGAGCTGTCTTGATCAGACTATTCCACAGGAATAAAATTCGAAAAATCAGTGAACACCAGAGAGAGTCCAGAGGAGTTGTCATAGGTATATACATTCCCTAAAGCACAATTTGCCTAAACCTTATTGCCGATAAATAGGTGCTTATTCGGTTTCGATATTTTAGGGTATACGTGAGCAAGCGTACTGTCAATGAAATACAGGAAGTAGACAGATTCTCTTTTTTACAACTTGTAAAAATCAGGAA
>JBLFZF010000094.1:0-11096 GCA_047610145.1 Salibacteraceae bacterium
TTTGATCTTCAGTGATTTTGATCTTTGGGGAGTATCTTGATTTTTTTGACAGTCCTAACGTGCCAATAAGAAGAAAGTTACCCCCTAGTAAAATCAGAAAAGGATTGGTGGATGTTTGAAGTTCAGTAGAACTAAGTAGCTCAGCTAGCGAAAAAACCAATACTAAAAGTCCGAATGCGATGAGTCCAAACCGGATGTTTCTAATAGAAAATGTACTGTAGTTTTTGAGGAGGAAAGTGTGATCAGTCATTAAAGTAGAAGCAGTCTAAGAAGTGGAATATCGTGTTTCTGCAATTTCGTAGAGTAATTCTGGATGGTCCTCAAAAGCATTTCCTACAACCGCTATATCCGCTCCAGCTTGAAAAGCCCTCGCCACATCTTGCGCAGATTTCATTCCACCTCCAATAATCAGCGGACAAGAAGTTACTTTTTTAATAGCCGCAATAGTTTTTGCACTAACCGGATTATCTGCGCCACTTCCGGCATCTGCATACATGAGTTTTAATCCCATCATTTCACCAGTCATTGCCGTAACGGCAGCTATTTCTGGTTTGTTAGCCGGTATCGGCTGACTCGCACTAATGTAAGATGCTGTAGTAGGTCTTCCTCCGTCAATAAGCATATATCCAGTAGGTAAAACTTGTAAACCTGATTTTTTAATAGAAGGAGCGGCAATTACTTGTTGCCCAATGAGTAAATCAGCATTTCTACCAGATATTAATGAAAGTAACAAAATTCCATCCGCCTTATCGCAAACCTGTGAAGGACTTCCTGGAAACAATACCACCGGAATATTAGATAAGCTTTTAATGGTTCGAATTGTTTCTTCCATTTCGTTACCCACCATTAAGCTACCCCCAATAAAAAATAAATCTACCTTAGCTTCATTAGCCATAGCCGCAATCTTCGCTAAATGCTCTTTTTGTCCTTTGTCTGGATCAATAAGAACAGCCAGTTGTTTCTGATTGTTTTTAGATTTATATGCTATCTCGGTAAGAATCATAATGCAAGTATAACTATTTTGATGTGGAGTTTTGAAGGTGAATTAGGCCAGATTTCCACAATTATTTTATTCATTGACTTCGTTCGTATACACCATCATTGTTTCCTCAATCTTCTCATAGTATAATGCTATCCTTTTATGCATATCCGGCATTCGTACTTCTCCGTATATAGTTCCCGATTTTTTGAGTGTGAATGGTTCAACAAATAAATTTTTGTTGAATTCTACATTTCCTTTAGAGTAATATTTAAAAAGTGCTTCTTTCGCGCACCAATAGGTTAATAATGGCCATTCTTGGTCGGTTTCCGGAGTTAGCTCCTCGGGCGACATAAACCGATGTTTGATTCTTAAAATCTTAGGAGATTCATGCTGTAAGTCAATACCAACCTCTAAAGTAGGGTGTGTTATGATTCCTAAAAGGCCCTTGGAATGTGAAATAGAAATGCGGTGTCCCGAAATAGCTAAACTAGGTTTTCCTGTACTTGAATAAGAAATATATTCCTGTTCGTCATACACAAACTGAATGGCTTTACGAATGCTTAAAAATTCACACTTACGCTTGTCGTGACTGATGTTTCGGTATTTATTCAGTTCCTCTGGATTTAGCCGAATGTCATATAAATGATCTAAAATACTTAAATCTAATCTCGCTATAAGTAATCGCGAACCATTTGTTAGGCTATTATTTTTAATAAACTTCATTGAACAACTATCTTTGCACCCGTTTTTAAAACAAAAATTAGAATGGTACAGACTGATAATTACAAAGTAAAGGATATTTCTCTAGCCGCTTGGGGTAGAAAAGAAATAATATTAGCAGAGGCAGAAATGCCAGGCTTAATGTCATTACGTGAAGAATATAAAGATACGCAACCACTTAAAGGTGCTAGAGTTGCGGGTTGTTTGCACATGACTATTCAAACGGCTGTATTAATTGAAACTTTAACCGCGTTAGGTGCAGAGGTTACTTGGAGTTCATGTAATATTTTTTCTACACAAGATCAGGCCGCAGCTGCAATTGCGGTGACTGGAGTTCCTGTGTTTGCTTGGAAAGGCATGAACGATGAAGAGTTTGATTGGTGTATTGAACAAACTTTAAAAGGTTTTGAAGGTGGAAAACCTTTAAATATGATTTTAGATGATGGGGGTGATTTAACCAACATGGTTTTTGATAAATTCCCAGAATTAGCGGCAGGTATTAATGGCTTATCTGAAGAAACAACAACAGGTGTTCACCGTTTGTTAGAAAGAGAAAAGAACGGAACTTTAGTGATGCCCGCTATTAATGTAAATGATTCAGTAACTAAATCTAAATTTGATAATAAATATGGATGTCGTGAGTCTGCAGTAGATGCAATTCGTAGAGCAACCGATATTATGTTAGCAGGTAAGGTAGTGGTAGTTGCAGGTTATGGAGATG
Organism: Salibacteraceae bacterium; assembly: GCA_047610145.1. Lineage (GTDB taxonomy): Bacteria > Bacteroidota > Bacteroidia > Flavobacteriales_G > Salibacteraceae > CAJXZP01. The sequence goes on from JBLFZF010000094.1 coordinate 2,424, forward strand.
TGGGTAAAGGTACTGCGGCCTCTTTTAGTGGTGCTGGTGCGCGTGTTATTGTGACTGAAATTGATCCAATTTGTGCGTTACAAGCTGCAATGGAAGGTTTCGAAGTAAAGAAAATGGATAACGCTATTTTAGAGGCGGATATCGTAATTACAACGACCGGAAATAAAGATATTATTCAAGGGCGTCATTTTGAAGCAATGAAAGATAAATGTATCGTTGCTAATATTGGTCACTTTGATAATGAGATTGATGTTGTTTGGTTAAATGAACATCACGGTGCATCTAAAGATGTGATTAAGCCACAGGTAGATATGTATACCATTAATGGTAAAGATATTATTCTGTTAGCGGAAGGTAGATTGGTGAACTTAGGTTTAGCTACCGGTCATCCTTCATTTGTAATGTCTAATTCGTTTACCAACCAAACTTTAGCTCAAATTGAATTATGGTGTACTCCTGAGAAATATGAGAATAAAGTATATACCTTACCAAAGTACTTAGATGAAAAGGTAGCTGCGTTGCACTTAGCGAAAATTGGAGTAGAACTAGATGTTCTTAGACCGGAGCAAGCAGAATATATTGGAGTAACCGTAGAAGGGCCTTTTAAGAGTCATGAATACAGATACTAGTCTATAATATAGTCAGGTATTAAAATATAGAAGGTCCGTTAGTTTTACTATCGGGCCTTTTTTTATGGCTTATTGACTAGAGATATGAATGTAAGTTCCATCAAATGTAGTTGGATACTGTTTTAGCGGAATTGTTGCCGGTCCCTTTAATACGGTCCCGTCAAAAATGGCAAATTCAGAAGTGCTACAGGTATCAATTAATTTAAAACGAGTAGAATCCACATTAACCTGACACCAGTCATCCACATTAAAGGTAGCGTGTCTGTCGTAACATTTAAAGTTGTCTAAATCCGCACGGTAAACGACCAACCCATTAGAGCCACCGTTCATATAAATGAAACCGCCAATTGGCTGCAAGTCAAATGAACTTGGCTCGTTTATGTTTAGCGTAACGTCTACAAATACATTTGGAATCACCGTATTCGGATTGTTCTTTGAGCAATGAGAGAAAAACGGTAATACAAATAGAAGCGTGGCGAGTTTAAAAACAGATATTTTCATTGGAATAGACTTCTCTTTTATTGTTCGAAAAAATAGATAACCTTTGTGAAGTAATTATATTGCAAAAGTAGTTGAACTTTTTTACGTAGTTTCACAATCGAAAGTTGCCTAAATGAAAAAACTCCAGGTATTAAGTGTGAAAATACTAGTTCTGTTGACGCTGTGTCTAGGAACAACATCTGTACATGCCCAAACAAAAGCTCCAGAGCCACCGAATAAAAAGGAGCAAGAAAAAAATGCGGCAAAGCAGGAGTTGATTTTCGAAAAGCAAAATGAGAAGTCGAAAAAAGACTATCAAAAGAGGCAATCTAAAGTGACTAGAAAGTCTATGAAGCAAAACAAAAAGAAATCTAATCGAATTAGAAATTCGAAAGGGGAACCTTTTTGGAAAAAGTGGTTTAGAAGAAAATAATGATGTTAGCAGGAAGCGAAGGTATTTGGGTATATGCGGCTATTGGAATAGCTTCATTATTGTATAAAGCTTGGAAGAAAAACCAGGCAAATACAAATGAGACGGAATCTCCGAAGCAAAATGATTCGGGTAAAACCAGTTTTGGTTTCGAAGAATTAATTCAAAAATTTGAGCAGAAGTATAAGGCGCAAACAGATTCTGGAAAAGAGATGCAACCAGAAGAAGTTGAAGTTCAAAATAAAGAACCAATTTCAGCCAATTTCAACACCTCTCTAAACTCAAAAAAACCTGCAATTACCGAGCCCATTAAGGCAGTTCAACCGAAGGTGGAAGTGAAGAAAGATTATTCAGGTTCAAAAGATAGAAATTTTCAAATTGAAGTGAGCGAGGACCGTCCTGATTTAGATCTTAAACAGATGATTATTGCAAACACCATCCTAGAACGTCCCACCTATTGAAAATTATTCAGGCTTATTTCGCCCAGGGTCGCAGTAGATGTATTTAGTATTTAACTATTTGTTTAGCATTGTGTTAAGTCACATTTCTGGTCCGCTTTTTCTTGGTTGACCAATTCTTGAAAAATTTCAAACCCAACCCTAACGCTAAAATTTCGTGAACTCGGATGAAGATTGTTCTTTGACTTTGTGAGGTTTTAAAAAGAATCCAATAAGCGTAAAATCCTTTTGGAATTGAATTTTACTCTGCTGTTTATTTTCGATTAAATCAAATGTTAAACTTTATTAACGTTGGAATAGTCAAAATTCCGTGAATTAATGTTTCGGAAATACAAAATATAAAACAGGGCCAAAATTTAGGGTGTAAAAATACCGCAAAGTATTGATAATAAAGACTGTTTAGGCATGACGAATATATTTGTAAAAGTGGACAGAATATATATCTTTACGCCCTTTAAAATTTGGGAAAAAACATTTCGAGTTACTAAATAATAAATTATGTTAAAAAAGTTACTATCATTATTCATTCTGGCTGCAGTTGTTTCTGTTGGAGTTTTTGCTCAGGCAGGCCAAAGTGAAATTAAGGGAAAGATTATTGACAAGGAAAAGGGAGAGCCTTTACCTTTTGTAAATATCATTTTAGAAAAAAATGGTGTGCAAACTACAGGTGGTCAAACCGATTTTGATGGGAACTTCTCCATTAAGCCAATTCCTCCAGGTACGTATACCTTGAAGGCTTCTTCGGTAGGTTTTAGACCGATCGCTCTAACCGGTATTAATGTAACCTCTGAAGAAACCAAATTTGTGGATGTGAAGATGGAAAGTACCTCTATTGAAATGAAGGAATTTGTTAAGGTAGAGTACAAGAATAAATTAATTGATAAAGGTAACACGGCTGTAAAGGCAACCGTGACTGCGGAGGATTTTGGTAACATGGCAGTTAGATCTGCAACTGATGTAGCTAAAAATACGGCAGGTGTTTATTCGTCTGATGATGGTTCAGGTGACCTTAACATTAGAGGGGCTCGTTCGGATGCGAATTACTACTACATTGATGGTATGAAGGTGTTAGGTTCTTCTAACCTTCCTAAAAGTGCGATTGGTGAAATTTCGGTTATATCGGGTGGTTTACCTGCGCAGTACGGAGATGTTACTGGTGGGGTAATTAGTATTACGACTAAGGGACCTTCGGCAGATTATCACGGGGCTGTGGAGTATTTAACTTCTGGTTTCAAAATCAACGATAAAATGGTGGGTTTAGATTCTTACGGATACAACGTAATTGAAGGGTCTTTATCTGGTCCTTTATTAATGAAAAGAGATTCTGCCGGTAACAAAACAAAAACTCCGATTGTCGGATTCTTCGTTTCAGGTAACTATACCAATGTAGTAGATAACTCTCCATCAGCAGTAGGTGTATGGAAAGTGAAGGATGATGAGCTGAATAACTTAATAAATAATCCCGTAACAACTATTCCTGGTTTTACTCAAACTATTCAAAGTGCCGAGTTGCTTAGAGCAAATTCTTTTGAGAATGTGAAAACAAAACAAAATGTAGGACGTGAGCAGTATGTGTTTAACGGTAAGTTAGATTTCAATACTGGACCTACTACCAATTTAACTTTTGGGGGTTCTTACAATGGAACTAATCGTTCTGCCTATAGTTACAGTAACTCACTTTACAATAGCGCGCACAACGCACAGGTTAATAATAATGATTGGAGAATGTTTGGTCGTTTTGTTCAACGTTTTGCAAATGCCCAAGGAGATGCTAAAACAAAGTCAAGTATTTCTAATGCGTATTACAGTATCCAGTTTGGGTATAACGAAACCAATAGTAAAAGAGGGGATCCAGTGCATGGCGATAACTTTTTTGATTATGGGTATGTAGGGGAGTTTAAAAGATTTCAAACTAGAAATTATGCAAATGTTGTGCTAGACGAAACTGCAGGTGATTCTTTGTGGTTAGGTTTTGATCAAGGTTGGGTGACTTCTGGAGAATATGTTGTTCAACAAGCATTTGAGGATACATTAATTGGATTTACTCCGGGTAATATTAATCCTGAAATGACGGCATATACTAAAAACTACTATGATCTATACGGTTGGGAAGGATACGATGAAAATGGTAACCCTATTTATGATAGAGAAGCGGCATCTTCTTTATTAGAGGCTAACTCGTTTTTACGTAATCAAGAAAATATTTTAAATGGTGGTGGATACCTTAATGGTTCTGAAGCAAACGATGTTTACGGTGTATGGAATAGTCATGCAGCAGTTAACAATAGCTACCAAACAAGTAAAAGTCAACAATACCGTGTATCTCTAATGGGATCTGCGGATATTAAAGAGCACGCAGTTTCTGTTGGGTTTGAGTATGAACAACGAGTGATTAGAGGGTATTCAATAGCACCTAGAGGGCTTTGGACTATTGGTAACTTGAGAGCTAACTCACATTTACAAAACTTGGATTTAATGAACCCAACCGTAGAGTATACAGGAACTAATGCAACTGTTTCTTACGAAAGGTTGAATGCAGCCCCTGGTGCTTACCGTGGTGAAATCAATGAAGATGCCCAATCTTTCTTTGATTATAATTTACGTAAAAACTTAGGGTTGTTTACAGATGGAAGTGATTTTGTTGATTTCAATAGCTTGTCTCCGGATCAATTAAATATTAATTATTTTTCTCCAAGTGAGTTATTAAATAATGGGAATAGTTTAGTTAATTATTATGGATACGATGCCTATGGTAATCAAACCACAGGAAGTAGTTCAATAAACGATTTCTTTGAGCAAACAGATGAGTTTGGAAATTATACGCGTCCACAAGATGCATTTCGTCCCAACTATGTGTCGGGTTGGATTCAAGATAAGTATGCGTTTGATGATTTAGTGTTTAACGTAGGTTTACGGGTAGATAGACTAGATCTTAACCAAAGTGTTTTAAAAGATCAATACGTTTTATTACCTACTGTAAAAGCAGGAGAGGATGAAGTGAAGCAATTAGCGAATGAGATGGAAGGAAATTATTCCGTTCCGAGTACTATAGGGAGTGATTACGTGGTGTATGTAGATGATGTGAAAAATCCATCGCAAATTTTAGGTTACCGTGATGAAGGTACTTGGTTTAACTCGGAAGGTGTTGAAATTGCAAGTGCTGCAGGTTTAACGGAAGGAAGTAGTTTCGCTCCGTTATTAGTAGATAAGGATAATGCACGTTCTTCCGATATCAATGCAAGCTCTTTTGAGGATTATACGCCACAAGTGAATGTAATGCCGCGTATCGCTTTCTCTTTTCCAATTAATGATGATGCATTGTTCTTTGCCCATTATGATGTGTTAACAAGAAGACCAACGGCTGGTGGTAGTTCAACTACGGCTAGATTAAATTTGACGGATTACTACTACATGGATCAAAGTACAACGAACAATCCGATTAGTAATCCAAACTTGAAGCCTTCACAAACGGTTGATTATGCCGTTGGGTTTAAGCAAGTAATTACGGGTAACTCTTCTATTACACTAGAAACTTTCTACAGAGAGTTGAGAGACATGGTTCAAGTAGTAGGTATTCAAGATGCGTATCCAAAAACATACATGACGTATGGTAACATTGATTTTGGTACAGTGAAAGGTTTAATCTTATCGTATGACTTAAGAAGAACCAAGAACATTAGATTAACCGCATCATATACTTTGCAATTTGCTGCAGGTACTGGCTCGGATGCCTTTAGTGCAACTAACTTAGTAAGATCAGGAAAACAAAGTTTGAGAAATACATCTCCGTTAAATTACGATCAACGTCATAACATCGTGGCTAACTTTGATTACCGATTCGGAATGGGTAAAGGATATGATGGACCTGCTAACGCTAAATTTTTAGAGGGCTTAGGTGCTAACTTTATTTTTAACGTAGGTTCAGGTACTCCTTATTCTAGACAAAACTTTGTAACAGGTCAAGGGTATATTTCTCCAGTAGGGTCTGCAAATCTTCAAGGTTCAGTTAATGGTTCAAGATTGCCATGGCAATTCAAAATGGATTTAAGAGTAGATAAAAACCTTATTCTTGCGAAAGAGAGTGCGCATCCAATGACAATGAATATTTACTTGCAAATGTTTAATGTGTTGAACAGTCTAAATGTTCGCTCTGTATATCGTTTCACTGGTGTTGCAGATGATGATGGGTATCTAACGGATTCTAGATATCAAACAGATATTCAGTCTAAATTAGACGAGCAATCTTTTAGAGAACAATACTCTATGAAAATTAATAACCCTTCTAATTTCAATTTGCCTCGTAGAACTAGAGTAGGGGTAATGGTTACTTTTTAATTAAAGGACAGATTAACGTAAAGACACTAGTCAAAATTATGGTTACAGAAACAAATACTATGAAATTAAAAACTACCATATTAGCCGTTATGGCTATGCTGATAACTACCTTCTCTTTTGCAAGAGAATATCAAGGTGGTCTTAAAAGATCGGCTCCTTCAAATGGAACTGGTACCGCTGCAAATTGTGCGCCTCCAGTAGGAAGAGATGAGTTATCTATTAACAACGTACGTGTAATGGTTCAAACCGGTGGTGACATGTGGTGGGATCTAGTAGGGGTTCCTCAATATGAGATTCCTAGAGGTTCCGGTAAAACATCATTATTTGCGGGTTCCTTGTGGTTAGGAGGTAGAGATGCTTCTGGTCAGCTTAAAGTAGCTGCTCTTCGTTTCCGTCAAAATGGAATGGATTTTTGGACGGGACCTTTAAGTACAGTAACCGCAGAAATCGATCCAAGTACTTGTGATCAATGGGATACGCATTTTAAAAGTACTCGTCAAGAGGTAGATGCATTTGTTCAAGATCCAGCAGCTCAGGCAATTCCTGAGTTTATTAAAACATGGCCAGCGCATGGTGATCCTTCTAAAAATGAAGCGGCCTATTTGGCGCCATTTATGGATGTGGATGGAGATGGTTTTTACAACTATACTGCAGGAGATTACCCTGGATACGATTTAAGTGGTAATGTAGATTGTCAAGGAGCTTTATTGAATGTTTACGGAGATGAAAACTTATGGTGGATATTTAACGATAAAGGTAATATTCATACCGAAACAGGTGGCCAATCCATTGGCATGGAGATTAGAGCGCAAGCTTTCTCTTTTGCGACCAATGATGAAGTGAATAACATGACTTTTTACAACTATGAATTGGTTAACCGTTCATCGTTTGAATTAAGAGAAACGTATTTTGGGTTTTGGGTTGATCCAGATCTAGGAAATGCACAAGATGATTACGTAGGTTGTGATGTAGAACGTGGTTTAGGTTTTTGTTACAATGGAGATGAGTTTGATGAAGATAATTCAGGTCGCCCTGGGTATGGAGTAAATCCTCCGGCTATTGGCGTAGATTTCTTTCAAGGTCCTTTTCAAAATACAGATGGAAAAGATAATTGTATATGTAATACGTATGCGGATGCAATTGCGGATGATGGGGTATTATATGATGGTTCTGGTGTAGGGTATGGTAACGGAATTGTAGATGATGAAAGACTTGGAATGAGAGCTTTCTTATATCACAATAATGATAATGGCGTAACCGGTGACCCAGATGTTGCCTCTGATTATTATAACTTTCTACAAAGTATCTGGACAGATAATTCTATCATGTATTACGGTGGTAATGGTCACCAAAGTGGTGGTGTTGATCAACCACTAGTGGAAGCGGACTTTATGTTTCCAGATAATACCGATCCAAAAGGATGGGGTACAGACGGAAATGTTCAAGCACCTTGGACAGAGGTAACTGCGGGTAATGCACCTGCCGATAGACGTTTTGTTCAATCAGCTGGTCCTTTCGGGTTAGCTCCTGGAGCAATTAATAACATTACTGTTGGGGTAGTTTGGGCTCAAGCTAACTCTGGTGGTGCGGCAGCTTCGGTTCAAGCAATGAAACAAGCCGATACAAAAACACAAGCTTTATTTGATAACTGTTTCCAATTATTGGATGGACCGGATGCGCCTGTAGTTAGTATCAATGAATTGGACCAACAATTGGTTTTTCAATTGGATAATATTGGGGGTAACAATACCAATGATGATTATTTTGAAATCGATCCGTTTATTGTAGCACCTACGGATTCGATCGAAGGTGTAGATGGCGTGTTTATTCTTAAATCAGAAGATCCTATACTATTTGATTCTTTAACTACAGAATATAGAAGTTACAGGTTTCAGGGATATCAAGTATATCAATTAGCAGATGCATCAGTGTCGGCAGCTGATTTATACAATGATGATAGAGCTAGACTGGTTTTTCAATGTGACGTTAAAGATGATGTTGCACGTTTAATTAACTTCAGGTTTGATCTTGATTTGGAAGCAGTAGTTCCTGAGTTGAGAGTAGATGCAGCAGTGAACGATGGTATTTATAAAACGTTTAGCGTAACAGAAGATTTCTTTGCTGCAGGGGATAGAACTCTCGTAAATTACAAGTCTTATTACTACATGGCTATTGCCTATGCGCACAATGATTATAAAACGTATAGTCAAGTAGATGCTAGTGGGTTAGATGGTCAGAAAACGCCATATTTACCTTCTAGAAAATCACCTACGGGTCCGATCGAAAAATATTCGGCTATTCCGCACATGACTAACATGCAGAATGGTGGGCAAGTATTAAA
>JBLFZF010000095.1:0-11041 GCA_047610145.1 Salibacteraceae bacterium
GTCGTGAATTACTACCCAGAAGAATTGCAATCTAGACAAACATCTAGGTTTACTTTATATTTAAGGGGGCCAATAATCGTACTATCAGGAGCTAAATATTCATACCCCATAGTAGAACCCACTATGTGACTAGGCATGAATGTAAGGGAATAGCGCTTAAAATAAAGATTCCAAATAAAATAAGAATCTTTTATTCGGGGAATCTATTTTAATAATTCTCATGACTAGTTGGTGAGAATTATTAAAAACGTATGGAAATAAGCAAGGGTTTAGTCTTGCTTAGCTTAGCGCATTAGCGTTAAACTTCCATGAAATTCTTGACCATTAATAGTATATACATAAAAGTAAACGCCATCTGGAAATTCTCTTCCAACAGCCGAACGACCATCCCAAGTATGAATTCCTCCGCCAGACTGATACACTTTTGCGCCATTACGATTGAAGATCATAAGTTCAATACAGTTACTTAGATCTCCGTTACTTGTAATCTCAAAGAAATCATTTACGCCATCACTATTAGGCGTAAATACATTTGAAACCGTGATTTCTACGATATCGTCAAATTTCAGACCCACTATATTAACTTCAGTTGTATCCAAGCAACCATCTGCCGAAGTAGTAATCAGTTTTAAGATAGCATCGTTTTCATAACTAAATGCTAAAGTTGGACTAGATATGCTACTTACAGAAATTTCATTTATGAACCATTCGTAATCTACAGCTCCGGTACTATTGTCTTTAACCTGAACTCCAATTCCTTCACAAGTTGGAATTACATCATAGGTGAACGATGCCGTAGTACTTTCAAAAGCTTTAATATCTATATCAACGGAATCCCTACAGTTATTCACATCCGTAATGATAACGTTAAAGAATTGAGCTGAACCAGTAGTTATTGTTGGATTAGCAATAGTTGAATCAGATACTAATTGTCCGGGGGTCCAATTGTATGAGAAAGGTCCGTTTCCGTTGACTGTATTTGTATTCAATTCAAAGTTTTGATTATCACACAAAGTAGTATCTCCTGCACCATACGCTCTGAAAACCTCTACTACAACGGTGTCATAAGAAATACAGCCCAAAGTATCGGTGACTTGAACAATATAGGTACCATCGCTATCTGATGTAACTAATGGGTTTGCCAACCCACTGAAATTTAATCCAGCGGCTGGAGTCCATAAATAAGTGGCTCCAATTGGTCCGGTAGGATTACCTCCTAACGAAGCGGGTAAAAACTTACACGCCTCTACGGTACTTCCTGCGTCAGCTATTGGTAAAGCTTGAATATCTATCAAAATAGAATCTACTTTTTCACAAGAGCTACCATCGGTTAAGGTGACCACGTAAACCGTAGAGATAGTTGGAAAAGCCAGCGGATTCGAAATGGTACTGTCTGAAAGAGTACTTCCATTATTCCATATAAAATTACCTGTTCCAGTTGCTGATAATTGAGTGCTGTCCCCTTCACAAACATAAGTATCTGCACTTACGGTTAATGTTGGAGCCGCTAATAAAGTGACCGTTATTGAGTCAATACCTGTACAGGTATCGTTGTTTGTTAGAACAATATAAGTAGTTGTTGCTGTGGGTAAAACCGTTGGGTTACCCAATAAGTTGTTGTTCATGTTGGTGTTTGGAGACCAGTTATAAGAGGTTCCAAAAGGTGCGGTTGGAGCACCTCCTAACGTAAAAGAATCTCCATCACAAACCATCATGTCTGCTCCAGCTTCCGTAGGAACGGTCGAGTTTACTGTTACGGAGGTGGTATCATTACCTTCACACCCATTTACATCAAAGTAATTTAAGAAGTATGTTTGATCAGAGGGCGGAAATACTTTTGGGTTTCCAATGGCAGTAGAACTAATAAATACATTTGGACTCCAAGTAAAAGTGTTACCAGTAGCATTCATATCTAGTGTATCACCCGGACATAAAAAGTAATCTCCAATAATTCCAGAAGGTAGGAGATTGTTAACGTTTACAATTACAGAATCTGATCCTACACAACCTCGCGCATTTGTTAAACTCACTATGTAGGTAGTTGTTGCTGTTGGTGTGGCAATTGGGTTTGCTGCATTTGGGTTGTTTAACCCGGTTATAGGACTCCAAGAAATGGTGTTATTGGGATTAGTAGATGTAGGTGATCCGCCAATAGTGACAGGAATTCCTTCACAAGTGGTTTGGTCATTACCTGCACTAGAAATAACATCCGATAAAATAACACTTCTAGTTAAAGGTCCAGCAATACAACCGTTTTGATTGGTAGATGTAATGGATAAAGTTCCGCTAGTTTGTCCGGGATTCCAAATAACTCCGATAGTGGAGGTGCCGTTTCCAGAAGAAATTGTCCCACCTGTTACCGTCCAATTGTAGGCAACATTAGCTAAAGTATCTGTGGTAAAAGTAGAAGGGGTGTTTTCAATACAAATCACCGAATCCCCGAAAATAGTTGTTGGGCCTTCAAAAGGCACTACTTTTATGTATAGTTGTTGCGGAAGAGGAAGAGGCGGACAGTTACTGTCAGTAACCACAACATCTACCAAATATGGGGTTGTACGTCCTTGAGCACATGAAGTACTCCAACAAATAGTACCGGTCACCGTTCCAATTCCAGTTATGGGACTGGTAACCGTAGCTGCGGGATTGGTAATAGCGGGATCAAAAATATCGCTAAAGGCTTCAAACTCTAATGGATCTCCATCTAAATCATTGTATTCTAAATCAAAGCAAATATTTAATCCGGCTTCTACTTCATAATTTAGTGCATTTACTGCGGTAGAATCCAAGTTAGAAATGTCTTGAATTGGCATGTTGTTATTTGGACAATTATCTGAAATAAGTTGCATATTTCTTCTTGTGACTCCTACAATAACACCGTTTCTATACTCTGTAATTTCTACCGATGCGACAAAAGTGCCAATCGTATTGGAGAGAAATCTGGTGAGACCTGTATTAACATCAATCGCAGAGAAACCACCTGCACCCAATAAATTAGCTAGTGAAAATCCAGTTTGATAAAAAACCGATGGCGGTGGAATATCGTAAGGGTTCAAAAGAGCCCCGTTATATTGTGCTATAGGAGGCGGTGCTGGAGCCCCTTGACCCGTTTTCCCTTTAAAAGGTGTAGCTAAAGAGTAAACTAATGAGTCTCCATCTGGATCGGTGGCATTATTTGAAATATATGCCGTATCTGTTCTACAGATGTAAGAAAGCAATGTGTCGGTAAATTGAGCCGTTGAATTAGGCGTAAGCGCACCGTTAACGGAAGGAATCCATGTAGTATAGGCAAAACTTTGAGAACCCGAATTGGTGAGGTTTTGAATGCTCCCCGGTCTACAACAACGATCGTATACTACCCAATATCCCAAAGCAGAAGGAGATAAGGATACATTTGCTTCATATCTAATTAAATACACACATACATTGGCTAATAGATTGAATGTATCACAAATGGCGGGTAAATTGGGATTAACAGCATTGGAATCTACCAATATTAAATTTATATCGGTGGTATATGCTAAGGCATTAGCCGGATTTAAAGCGCCTTGATAAATTCCTATATTAATAAAATTCTCTGGAAACCCACCTCCTCCAAAGCCGCCACCCCAGTTCGCTGAGTTACAATCCATATAGGCATCTAATGTAATTTTATAGATAGAGTTCCCGTTAAAACTTGGGTCTGGCCCCACATATTGGTACCCAATATTACCTCCAATTAAGTGGGTAGCAAAACCAGAAGAACTCATTAAAAAAAGAAATGATATAAAAAAAGCTTTTTTCAAAATGGATAGAGTATTAAAATTGTGTAGATGTTTCAAAATCAGTTTGTTATTTATGTATTTTATCAGCTTTTGTATATGCGAACAAAAGCACTCCAGCAGCACGCAATTTAACGCAAAAGAGTTACTTCTACAAATGTTTGAAAACGGTATAATTATTTGAAAGAAAGAACTGCTAAATTGGGCCGTCTAATGTTAAGATCTCAGACTAGATCTTCGGTCTTTCTCTTTTATTAAATCAGATAACTCTTTTCCCATTTGGCCAGCAATAGCAGAGTTTTCTTCGGCTCGTCTGGTTAAATACGGAATGGTAGATTTAACGGGGCCATACGGTAAATACTTAGAAACATTATATCCTGCATGCGCTAAATTAAAACTGATAGTATCACTCATTCCTTTTAACTGTGAAAAGTAGATTCTTCGGTCTGAGTTATGCAATCCGTGCTCACTCATAAGTCGCACCAGTTTCATAGAGCTTAAAGCGTTATGTGTTCCGTTACAAATTTCCACATGTTCGATGTTTTCAACCATAGTCTTTATCGCCAAATCAAAGTCGTCATCTGTAGCTTGTTTATTGGGTTGGATAAAAGTTGTGTAGCCGAAGTCCTTCGCTCGTTGATTCTCTTTTTCCATGTAAGCTCCTCTCACAAACTTAACGCCTAAAAACCAGCCTTCGTTTTTAGATTCAGTTAATAGCTTTTTTAGATGATCTAATTTATCCCAACGATACATTTGGAGCGTTTGAAAAATCAATGCTTTCTTTTTGTTATAGACACGCATTCTACTTTCAATAAGCTGATCAATAGCAGGTTGAATCCAAGTTTCTTCTGCATCTACATAAATTGGGATTCCTGTTTTTTGAGAGGCCTTACAAATAGATTCAAAACGGTCAATTGCTCTGAGGTATTCTGATTTTTCATTTTCAGAAAGAGGTTCTTTTGTGGTTACTTTTTCCAATAACCCAAAACGAGCAACGCCTGTGATTTTCATACAAGCTACCGGAATACCTTTAACGCTTTCCGCCTTTTCGATGACCGAAATAATTTGATCACGTGTATCGTCAAATATTTTCTCCGACTCGGCTCCTTCAACGGCATAATCTAAAATAGAACCAATACTAGATTTCTGTAATTCTGATACTTTATTTAAACTTTCGTTTAAATCAACCCCGCCACAAAATTGTTTGAAAATGGTGGCTTTTACAATAGGCGATATAGGTAATCTAAGTTTTAAAGCAAAATTGGATAATACAGTTCCAGCCTTAACGAAAGAAGGGTTTTGCATTAATCTAAATAAGGTAATAGAAAAATCAAGTTCTTTATTACTTAAATGTGAAAACGCAATTTCGGTGTTGTCAAAAGACACCTCTGAATTCCTGATTTTTTCCGTATTCATTTCTATTTTATTTATTTGACGAATTTAAAATAAACAGAGAGTACTTTTAGCACATAATGGAATCGTATTTATGTTTTATATGCCATTTAAATGTTTTGGAAATCAGATGGTTAATCTGTCTTTTATGATTTGGTTCAAAACTTTTTTCAAATTGTAACTAACGATCTCAGTGTTTAAAGGTTACGGCCTACAGATTTAATTTATCATCAACCGGTTTTTTATCTTCTAATAACTGTTGTTCGTATAGCCGCTTATATAATCCATCATTTTGCATAATTTCTTTATGGCTACCTGTTTCAATAATTTCGCCTTCATCTAAAACCACTATTTTATCACAATGTTTGATAGATGAAATTCGGTGAGAAATAATGAGGGTCGTTCGTCCGTTCATAAAAGTTTTCAAGTGCTTTAAAATAGTATCTTCAGTTTCGGTATCAACGGCAGATAGACTGTCGTCTAGAATTAGTATTTCAGGATTGGTTACCAGCGCTCTAGCCATTGATATTCGTTGTTTTTGACCACCAGAAAGTGTAACTCCACGTTCTCCAATTTCAGTATCAAAACCATTATTCAATTGCATGATATTATCATAAATGTCAGCTTTAATAGCTGCGTTTTTGACATCCTCTGTTCCTATGTTTTCTTTTTTTGTACCAAAAGAAATATTATTCGAAATACTGTCTGAAAAGAGAAATACATCTTGAGTTACATACCCAATATTGCTTCGTAAACTAGATAAATTTAGTTCTTTAATAGAGGTTCCATTAATCAAAACTTCACCAGATGAGGTGTCGTATAAACGAGTAAGAAGTTGCGCAATGGTACTTTTACCTGAGCCAGTTCTTCCTGTTATAGCCATGCTTTGTCCATGTTTAACGTCAAAGCTAACGTTTTTTAATGCGAGGGTGCCAGAGTCAGGATAGGTAAAGGAAACATTTTTAAAAGAAATATCTCCAGTAATTGTAGAAGGAATATCTGTTGGCGAAATAATAACGGGTGTGGTGTCAAGAAACTCGTTAATACGTTTTTGCGAAGCGGCCGCTCTTTGCACCATAGAAGTAACCCAACCAACCACTGCTACAGGCCATGTAAGCATGTTAACATAAATAACAAATTCAGCAATATTTCCAGAAGATATCTCGCCTGCGATGGCCAATTTCCCACCTATGAAAATAGTAATAATAGTACTCAGTCCGATCAGTAAAACCATTAACGGCATAAACAGAGCGTTAACCTTAACGAGCTCTAGATTTACAGATTTATACTTTTCAGTCTCTTCCTCAAAAATAGAATCTCTAAACTGTCCCAAATTGTATGCTTTAAAAACTCGAATCCCTGAAAATGCTTCTTGAACAAAAGTCGAAATTGTGGATAGTTGTCGTTGAACTTTTTCGCTTTTCACATTGATGATGTGGCTCACGTAATAAATAGAAACAGATAATATAGGTAGAGGTACCAGTACATACAACGTTAATTCTACACTGACAGAAAGCATTGCCCAGACCACCAAAATAAAAACAACAATCATATTTGTTGTATACATGATTGCTGGACCGAAGTACATTCTAACCCGACTCACATCCTCACTAATTCGATTCATTAGGTCACCGGTACTGTTTTTTTTATAAAAAGAAGAGTCTAGACTTTGATAATGACTGAATATATCGTTTTTTAAATCAAACTCAATTAGTCTAGACATCACAATAATAGTTTGACGGTTTAAAAAAGTAAAGAATCCTTTTATTAATGCCATGGCAAAAACGACTATTCCAAATGCTAAAATAGATAAGGTCATAAATTCGTAGTAGGAACTACGTAACTCAAATCCTTCTAGGATACGTAATCGGGTTACCGTATCTCCTACCATATCAAAGGCAATCCGAATGATCTGGGCCGGAAAAATGGCAAACAAGTTAGAAACTGTTATAAAGAGTAACCCTAAAAGGAGTCTCCATTTATATTTAAAAAAGTACTTATTTAATTGAAATAATGATCTCATTAAAAATGTGAAATTGGCAGATAGAAGATGATAAAAACATTAATTTTGCCGGTTCAAAAAACAGAACTCAACAAGTTTTCAAAAATACGTCATTTTAGAGGTATAGAAAGTGAAAATTTGTTGAGACTAAAAAGGTCTTTGTATGGAGGGGTTATTTAATAGAAGGTACCTACGGGTTAAAGTGATGCAATCGGTATATGCATTTGATTCGGCTAACCATGATTTGGAACAGGGAGATAAGTCTCTTGTGAAAAGTTTGGATGAGGTATTCAATCTGTATGTTCACATGCTTAGTTTACTGCTAGAGGTAGTGGAAATGAGTAGAAGGAGTATCGAACTGAAGAAAGTGAAACGCCTGGCAACAGAAGAAGATCTAAACCCAACACTAAGATTTGCCTATAATGGGGCTGCCTTAACGCTAGAAAATAACAAAAAATTTAAACTGTATTCCGATAAAATGGATTGGAGTATGGAATCGGATAACATTAAAAAAATCTGGAAAGATGTGGAGATGGATAAAAAGTACATGGCTTTCATGTCTAATCCACGTCACAATTTTCAACATGATGTAGAAATCATGATTTACATTTTTAAGAATTATATCGCTGTAAATGAAGTGATTCTTGATTTGTTTGAAGATAGAAATATCTATTGGTATGATGATGTTCAGATGGTGAGTATTAATGTGGTGAAAACATTGAGCGCTCTCAGACCAGGTATTGATATGGAGGCGGTTCCATTAGCAGAAGATAACTTACAGAAAGTAATAAAAGCGAATCCTGCTGAACAAGAGAGTCCGGAAGTGGTCGATGCTCAAAGTAGGTTAAGAACAGCTCAAGAAGTTTGGAATGAAACAATATCTGCTAAAATATTGACGCCATTGTTTAAGAATGAACGAGAAGATGTGAAGTTTGTAAAAGAACTATATCACAAAACTATATTACAATCGGAGGCTTCTATGAAACTTATTGAGAAGTATACTAAAAATTGGGATGTAGATAGAATTGCTCGTTTAGACACGGTAATTATGAAAATTGCGATTACAGAGTTTACCAGTTTTGCTTCAATACCAGTAAAGGTGACTATGAACGAGTATTTAGAAATTTCTAAAAGTTATAGTACTGAAAAAAGTAGAATCTTTATTAACGGAATTCTAGATAAAGTACTACTTGATTTAAAGAATGACAATGGACTAAATAAAGCAGGGTTAGGATTAATTAATCGATAGTTTAATTAATACATGCATACGTAAAACAAAGATAATGAAAAATACAATTTTAGGAACATGTGTTGTTTTAGGAATGACCTTTTTGTCGTGTGGTAATTCAAATAATTCAGAATCAACGTTATCACCTGGGTTGGTTAAAAACCCGGCAACTGCCTCTGCTGTTGGTAATGATATGAAGTTAGCCAAAATGGAATTTGAGGTGTCTGAGCAAGATTTCGGATCTATTGTTCAAGGCGAATCGATTAAAAAGGTTTTTGAATTTACCAATGTAAGTGAGGTAGATTTGATTATTTCATCGGCCAATGGGTCTTGTGGATGTACCATTCCAAAATGGCCTAAAAGACCAATTAAACCAGGTCAAACCGGTGAGATTGAGGTGGTTTTTAATAGCCAAGGAAAAAAAGGCAAGCAAACAAAAAAAGTATATGTAACCGCGAATACAAGCCCGGTAAATAACGTTATTGTTATTAAAGGCGATGTAGTAGCACCAGAATAAAAACAGAAGTATGGATATTAATGGATTAATGACACAATTTGGACCGCTAATTTTAATTGCGGTAGTTTTTTATTTCTTTATCATAAGACCTCAAATGAAAAAAGCCAAAGAGGCGAAAACATTTAGATCTGCTATGGCTAAAGGCGATAAAGTAGTAACCATTGGAGGAATCCATGGTAAAATTTTAGAGATAAGAGAAACCACCGTGGTTTTAGAATCAGAAAGTAAGACACGCTTTGTGATAGAGCGTTCTGCGATCTCTCCAGAATTTACAACAGGTACAGGAGAAAGTGAATTAGCCGTAGCTGCAAGTAAATAATGAAAAGTTCCGACCCGGAAAATACCTCGAATTCATTAGTTCGGTATAAGCCGGGTCGGAGATTTTATGTCTTTATCATAAGTCTTGTTTTAGCTTCCGGTTTTTGGTTGCTAAATGCCCTAAATAAAAATTACTCAGAAGCAATTACTATTTACATTAAATATGTAAATCTTCCCGAAAACAGAGCTTTTTCTCCGGTTCCAAATAATAAAATTGAAATCGATTTAACGGGAGATGGTTTTAGTTTGATGCAGCTAAAAAATTCAGCGGAAGAGGATACCGTAATCATCGATTTAAGTACCCTGGAGTTCGAGATATTGGGAAATAAAAGCCGTGTTCAAATACCGACCTCCCTAATTGTTTCAGAACTGAAAGAAGAATTAAATAATAACATTAGTATCAGTAGAGTAAGTCGCGACTCTGTGGAGATTATAACGGAGCTTGGATCTTTTAAAGATATAGAAATCAGGCCTAATTTTTTGGTGACCATAAAAAAAGGAATGGTGCTAAAAAAGCCTGTTTATGTGATTCCAAATACAATAGAAATACAAGGCCCAATTTCTGTATTGGATGAATTAACCTTCATTAGTACAGAGCAGATCGAGTTAGAAGGGGTTTATGAGCATGTAGAAGTTGATCTTAAATTGGCTTATAACGCTCGTTTACTAAATCCCGAATACACCAAAGTGAAACTAATTGTTGAGGTGGAAGCGCTCACCGAAGGGGAAATACAGGTGCCTATTCAAATTTCAGGATTACCAGAAAATAAAAGAATTAGACTTTTACCTAGCATTGTATCTGTAAAATACTCAACGGGTTTATCCCATTACGATTTGATAACTCCCGAACTTTTTGATGTGGTCATCAAATACGAAGATGTAATTAAGAATAGGTCGAAAATACCCGTATATTTGAGAACTATTCCGAGCTATGTAAACTTAATACAATTATATCCCGAAAGAGTAGGGTATCTAAAAATGGACGTTCTAGAATGATGAAAGTTGTTGGTTTAACAGGAGGTATTGGATCCGGAAAATCTACCGTTGCAAAAATATTTACAACGCTAGGAATTCCCGTATATGACTCAGATACTAGAGCTAAACAGTTGTATTCAGAAAATAGGGAACTCCGTGAAAAAATGAAAGCTCATTTTGGGGACGAAATTTATATTGGAACTCAAGTAAATAAAGCAAAGCTCGCTGAGATTGTTTTTCAAAATAAAATAGAACTTGCCTTTTTAAATGAGTTAGTTCACCCATTGTTAGTCCAAGATTTTATTTACTGGAAGATTAAACAAAGCAGTTCGTATGTGGTTCGTGAAGCCGCAATTTTAATTGAATCTGGAGGATATACCGACTGTCATTCTATTGTTATTGTAACCGCTCCAGCCGATTTACGCATTCAACGAGTAATGAGCAGAGATGGAGTAGAGGAAAAGTGGGTTGAAAGCCGAATGAAAAATCAACTTTCTGATAAAGAGCGATTGAAATTTTCCGACTTTGAAATTGTGAACGATGGTCATTCTTCTCTTATCGAACAAGTGGTGACGTTTCATGCTGGTTTTAGTAAATAGTTACCCCTTCATAACTATGTACAATTTTAAACCAAGAGTAAATTTTTTACTAATCATTTTATTTTCTTTGTCAAGTATTGATACACAATTTGCATGAAAAAAATTAAAGGAATTGGGATAGCGATTGTCCTTCTATTTATTGGGGCGTTTAGTTATTTTATTATGAATTTCGGACCTATAATTTCTGGTTTTGGAGCTAAGGCGGTTTGTTCGTGCGTATATGTGGGTAACCGATCTGTGGAAAGCGTTATA
>JBLFZF010000096.1:0-11017 GCA_047610145.1 Salibacteraceae bacterium
TGTTATGCTATATTTATACGATTGCAAAAATAGATTAATTCCTTAATTTTGCACTTTCAATTTTCTACGAAAAACATATGTCTAAAGCTAAATATAAGTACAATCCAGGAACATTAAGTTACGAAAAGGAAGAGGCTTCTTTTAAGTCTAAAACACTGACTTTCATAGGCTATTTAGCTTCAGGAGTGGTTTTTGGTGGCCTCTTTTTAATCACATTCTTATACTTTTTCTCTTCTCCAAAAGAAAAAGAATTAATTCGTGAGAACCAACAATGGCGCTTACAATTCGGAATTGTGAATCAAAGAATTGAAGAAATGGGTAAAGTTCTCTCTAACATAGAAAACAGAGATGACAATATTTATCGTGTAATTTTTGAAGCCGAACCTATTCCCGCAGAAATTCGAAAAGCTGGTTTTGGAGGTTCTGATCGGTATAAAGGATTGATGGGGTTTGATAATTCAGATGAAATTGCGAAAACTACAAAACAGCTAGATCAACTTTCAAAACAAATATATATTCAATCTAAATCTTTAGACGATGTGTATGAAATGGCCCGGAATAAAGCAGAAATGTTAGCTTCTATTCCTGCAATTATGCCGGTTGCCAAAGAAAATCTATCTAGAGTTGCTTCGGGTTATGGAATGCGAATGCATCCGGTATATAAGGTTCGTAAAATGCATACTGGAATGGATTTTACGGCACCCACCGGCACCGAAATCAACTCTACTGGTGATGGTGTAGTTGTAGAAATTGAACGTAAACGAAGAGGTTATGGAAATAGTATCATTATTAAGCACGGCTTTGGATACCGCACCAGATATGCCCACCTAAGTAAGTTTAATGTTCGGGTCGGACAAAAAATAAAACGTGGAGATGTTATTGGGTATGTGGGTAATACAGGTACTTCTACTGGACCACATCTTCATTACGAAGTAGAAAAAAATGGTAGTAAAATCAATCCTGCAAATTTCTACTCCAATGATTTAACACCTGAAGAATACGAGCTTATGCTTGAAATATCTTCTGCCACCAACCAATCTTTTGACTAAATGCCAGTAAAATCAACCCCGGTTCAAAAAATGTTTTACCCTATTGGTGAAGTAGCCAAAATATTTGATGTTAATACCTCGCTAATTAGGTATTGGGAAAACGAGTTTGATATTATCAAACCAAAGAAAAACAAAAAAGGGAATAGACTATTTACCCTAACAGATATAGATAACCTGAAGATTATATATCATCTTGTTAAAGAGCGTGGGTTTACCTTAGATGGAGCCAAAAAGAAACTGAAAGAAAACAAACAGGATGTTATCAATGAAAAAGAAATCATTGACCATCTGCAAGAAGTTAAATCTTTTCTTTTAGACTTAAAAAAATCACTAGACTAATAATACGATTGACTGCTTAAGTAATTCTTTACGTAATCATTAATACCATCCTCTAGTTCAGTAAACGGCTTATCATAACCGGCAGCTCTTAATTTTTCAACCGTAGCCTCCGTAAAGTATTGATATTTATCTCTTATATCTTCTGGAGTAGGTACAAAACTAATTTTAGGTTCTAAATCTAAGGCTCTAAAAGTAGCGGCAGCCAAATCATAGAAAGTACGTGATTTTCCTGTTCCCAAATTATAAAGTCCACTATGGTCCCTCTTTTCCATATGAAACATTAGTACATTTAAAACATCTTCCACATATATAAAGTCCCGGATCTGTTCCCCATCTTTATAATCAGGGTTATGGGAAGCAAACAACTTCATACCACCCGTTTTTTGAATCTGATTGTAGGTATGGAAAACAACAGAAGCCATTCTCCCTTTATGGTATTCGTTTGGTCCATAAACATTGAAAAATTTACACCCTACCCAATGATATGGCTTTTCATCCTGTTCTAATGCCCACTTATCAAAGTCATTTTTAGAATCTCCGTACGGATTTAATGGAACCAAATCAAAACACAACTCGTTCTTGTCCTCATACCCTAACTCACCCATTCCATAGGTTGCTGCAGAAGAAGCATACACTAAAGGCAGTCCATATTTAACACATTGCTTCCAAAGGGATTTAGTATAATTCAGATTCAACTCGTCAAAAAGAACGACATCAAACTCCGTAGTATCGGTTCTAGCTCCTAGATGAAAAATAAACTCCGTTAACTTATGATGTCTATCTAACCACGAATGAAACTCTTTTCGGTCCACCCACTCAGAAATAGTTTTATCTCGTAAATTGTTCTTTTTATCTTCTCTTGAAAAATCATCCACAACAACAATGTCATTATATCCTTCTTTGTTCAATTTCCCAACTAACGCACTAGCTATAAAACCTGCGGCTCCAGTAACAACAATCATAATTTATATTTTGGAATAACAAAGATAACACCCTTAAACAACTATTTCTTCTTAATGGATTCAATAATCCTAATTAAATTACATTTGTCACTTTTGATAAAAACTTCAACAATGAAAGGATATGTTTTCCCTGGGCAAGGAGCCCAATTTACTGGAATGGGTTTAGACCTATTTGAAAGTTCCAATTTAGCTAAAGATTTATTCTTACAAGCTAATGATATTTTAGGTTTTGAAATATCCAAAGTTATGTTTGAAGGTTCAGCCGAAGAATTAAAGCAAACTAAAGTTACGCAACCTGCAGTATTCTTACATTCTGTTATTTTAGCAAAATTAATGGGAACTGACTTTACCCCAGATATGGTTGCTGGTCATAGTCTTGGTGAGTTTTCGGCATTAGTAGCTGCAAACGGGCTATCTTTTGAAGATGGATTATCTCTAGTGTCTAAACGAGCGCTAGCCATGCAGAAAGCCTGTGAAAAGCAACCTTCAACCATGGCAGCTATTATAGGTTTAGAAGACAAAGTAATCGAGGATATCTGTAACAAAATAGAAGGTATTGTAGTCCCTGCAAATTATAATTCTCCGGGTCAATTAGTTATTTCTGGAGAAGTTAATGCCATTAATTTGGCATGCGCTCAGCTAACAGAAGCAGGCGCTAAAAGGGCAATGGTTCTGCCTGTAGGAGGAGCTTTTCATTCTCCTTTAATGAATCCAGCTAAAGAAGAACTAGCAGCGGCTATCGAAAACGCCACCATTAAAGCTCCTATTTGTCCAATTTATCAGAACGTCTCGGCCAAAGCAGAACGAGATTCAACTACCATCAAATCTAACCTTGTAGCTCAATTAACAGCACCAGTTTTATGGACTCAAATTGAAAATCAAATGATTACAGACGGCATGAATGAACTTATTGAGGTCGGTCCAGGTAAAGTACTACAGGGATTAATCAAAAAAATTGATAGAAGATTTCAAACATCCAGTGCAACTATGTAACTTAAAGTAAACCTTCTGTACAAATTTGTATGGAAGGTTTATGCATTTATTCTCTGTTTCCAGAGTATCCTTATTCTTATTTAACCCAATTCCATTGGCTTATTTCCTGTATCTTATGCTTCCCTTATCTACTAAAACAATTTCGAATAGAGTATAATTGAAGTGAACTCAACTATAATGCGTTCTTAAAAGGTCAGAAATCAGGCCGATACATTTCCTTTTGTATCTCCCTTAATCTATAAACACGCCAAATCTGTTGAAATTAATAAGTCCAATTAAATTTCAGTGACATATAGTAAAAAATACTATAAGTACATTACCTTTGAGCATCTTATTATAGATTATGCCAAAGAATCAAAAAAAAGCCATGGACAATTTCGACCTTATCATATTTGGTGGAGACGGAGATTTGTCATTTAGAAAGATA
This sequence comes from Salibacteraceae bacterium, assembly GCA_047610145.1. Taxonomy (GTDB): domain Bacteria; phylum Bacteroidota; class Bacteroidia; order Flavobacteriales_G; family Salibacteraceae; genus CAJXZP01. The sequence continues at coordinate 3,771 of JBLFZF010000096.1, forward strand.
TTCCCCGCGCTATATCATCGACTGAATGAACATCAAATAGATGAATCCAGCCGGATTATGGCGGTTGCGAGATCAGAACGCTCTCAAGAAGACTTTATCGCTCAGCTGGAAACAAGCTTGAATGAATATATTAAAGACATGGATAGTAAGGTACTATCTAAACTTCTTTCTATGGTCACTTATGCTAGAGTGGATACTGACCTTAAGTTAGAAGATGCACACACAGCCAAATGGCTGAATTCAGATCATCATCCTATAAGAGTATTTTATTTAGCCACTCCTGCAGCAGCTTTTGGCTCAATTTGTGAATACATCCATAATCAAGGATATATTATTCCTAACTCCAGAGTTGTACTAGAGAAACCATTAGGTACCAATCTTAAAAGCTCAGAGGATGTAAACGATAAAGTAGCACTGCATTTTCCTGAAGAGCAGATTTATCGAATCGATCATTATCTAGGAAAAGAAACAGTACAAAACATAATGGTTTTACGTTTTGCCAACAACATTTTCGAAAGTTCGTGGAAAGCTCAAGATATTGAAAATATTCAAATTACCGCAGCAGAATCAATTGGTGTAGGAACAAGAGGCGGCTTTTACGATAAGTATGGTGCCACCCGAGATATGGTACAAAACCATTTACTACAACTTCTTTGCCTTATTGCAATGGAGCCACCTGTTTCTCTGGAAGCAGATTTGGTACGTGATGAAAAACTAAAGGTTCTCAGAGCACTCCGCCCATTTGATGCAAATTCAATAAAAACAGACACCGTTAGAGGGCAATATACTAGAGGAAATACAGCGGAAGGTCGTTTACCTTCTTATCTAGAAGATATTGATGAATTTAAATCAAACACAGAAACATTTGTGGCAGTAAAAGCGCACGTGGATAACTGGCGTTGGGGTGGAGTTCCATTTTATTTACGTACTGGGAAACGAATGCCCCATCGCTACTCAGAAATTGTTATCAACTTTAAAGAAGTTCCACATAACCTGTTTCCAGACCGAAAAAAAATGGCCAATAACAAATTGACCATTAGACTGCAACCAGAAGAACGAATTGAACTAGAGCAAATGGTTAAGATACCTGGACCTGGAGGATATCGTTACAAACCCTTTTCATTAGAATTGGATTATGCCGATCATTTTCACCAAAGGTTTCCCGAAGCTTACGAACGTTTATTGATGGATGTCGTTAGAGGAAACCAAACGTTATTTATGCGGAGAGATGAAGTAAAAGCCTCTTGGATGTGGACCGAGTCAATCCTGAATAATTGGGACAAAGCTAAGATGCCAAACATTCTTTACGAAGCTGGTACCTCAGGCCCAGGTGATAAAGTAATGAACGGAGATCATGAGTGGGTTAAATCAAGACATGTAATTAAGGTGCAGAATAAAATGGGAGACGAAAATGAATAGAGCGGAACTTGAGACTAAACTTACTTTAGAAATCATTTCTACTTTAAATCAAGATATTAAAGAAAGAGGAAAAGCCTCCCTTTTAGTTTCTGGTGGATCTACTCCCATAAACTTATTCAAAAAACTATCGAATACTGAAATAGATTGGTCTAAAGTCATCGTTTCATTGGTAGATGAGCGATTTGTTCCTGATAATCACCCAGATCAGAATGGTGAATTGGTCAAGAAAATTCTACTACAGAATAAAGCGGAAAAAGCAAAGTTCATACCTCTTATAATGAACGCATCAAATTCAACGGAAAACATAAAACAAGTAAGGGCTGCGTTCAAAAAAGTTGAATTCCCTATAAGTGTTGTAATTTTAGGAATGGGAACAGATGGTCATACTGCCTCCTTATTTCCCAATTCTCCGCAATTGGATATAGGAATAGACCTAACAAACAAAGACAGACTAATCATTACCCACCCAGTCACAGCGCCTCATGAACGAATAACATTTACTCGAGAGGCCTTATTAAACACAAAAAGATTGATACTTCATTGCTACGGTGAAGAAAAGAAACAAATTTTAAAAGATGCAGAACGAAAGCAAGACTATCGTGCATATCCAATAGTTTCATTTATGCATCAGCCGTCTAAAATTTTAGAGGTGTTTTGGGCAAAATAAACAAATTATGAACAAAAGAATTATTGAAATAACAGAGCGAATTAAAGAACGTTCCAGCAAACTGAGATCCGAGTATCTCGATTTAATGACTTCTGCCAAACATGAGTCTGTTACTCGTGGTGATTTAGCCTGTGGAAATTTAGCGCATGCATTTGCCGCATGCTCCGATGATGAAAAAGAATCACTTAGTGGAACTACAAAAGCAAATCTCGCCATAATAACGGCATATAACGACATGCTAAGTGCACATAAAACTTACGAGAACTATCCGGAGTCATTGCGGAATTCTGCGAGAAAGTACGGTTCTGTAGCGCAAGTAGCATCTGGTGTTCCCGCAATGTGCGATGGAGTTACCCAAGGGAAATTAGGTATGGAACTATCTTTATTCAGTAGAGACATTATCGCACTATCTACAGCCATAGGAATGTCACACCAAATGTTTGATGGTGGATTGTGCCTAGGTATATGCGACAAAATTGTTCCAGGTATGATGATCGGAGCTCTTCGTTTTGGTCACTTGCCTTTTATATTTGTTCCGGGTGGCCCAATGGAATCAGGTATTACCAATGATGAGAAAGCCGCACATAGGAGAGATTATGCCGCAGGAAAAATAGGAAGGGCCGAACTATTAAAAGCCGAATCCGCATCTTATCACTCCGCTGGAACGTGTACATTTTATGGCACGGCTAATAGCAATCAAATGCTTATGGAAATTATGGGAGTTCATCTACCAGGAGCCTCATTTGTAACACCGGGAACAGAACTTCGAGAAGCCATAAACGATTATACCGTAAAACGATTAACACAAATCACAGCGCAAGGTGATGAATACACTCCATTTTATGAGGTAATAACACCCGAAAGCATTGTAAACGCTTTGGTTGGTTTAGTTTCTACAGGCGGATCAACAAATCACACAATTCATTTGGTCGCAATTGCAAAAGCAGCTGGTATTATAATAAACTGGGAAGACTTTTCAGATGTTGCTGAAGTTGTACCACAATTAACACAAGTGTATCCTAACGGTTCCGCAGATATAAATCATTTTCAAGCTTGCGGAGGAATGGGCTACTTAATGAAGACCCTTATGGAAGGTGGCTTTTTAAACGAAAATGTAAAGACTGCTGCTGGAAAAGGTCTGGAAGCTTATACAAAAGAACCTTACTTGGAAAATGGTATTTTAGCTTGGAGAGATTGCCCAGAACAATCATTAGATAAGACAGTTATGAGAGGAGTGAAAAATCCTTTCGAACCTTCTGGAGGGTTGAAAATTTTGAGTGGAAATATTGGAAGAGCAGTAATAAAAGTATCTGCGGTTAAAGAAGAACACTATGTTGTAAAAGCTGCAGCACAAGTTTTCGAAGATCAAGATGACGTAATTACAGCTTTTAATAGAGGAGAGCTCAATAAAGACGTTATTGTTGTGGTAAGAAACCAAGGGGCACATTCCAATGGAATGCCAGAATTACACAAGCTCACACCTATCTTAACTCTTTTAATGAGAAAAGGACACCAAATAGCTTTAGTAACGGATGGCCGAATGTCCGGTGCTTCAGGAAAGGTTCCATCAGCAATTCATTTAAGCCCTGAAGCTGCAAAAGGTGGATTTATAGCTAAATTACAAACAGGAGATCAAATAGAGTTAGATGCTCATAAAGGAACTCTTACATGTCTGAATTTTTCAGAGGTAGACAAAAGAGTCATTACAAAAAAGGAAAATCATGATTCTTTTGGAGTAGGACGAGAACTATTTAATCGTTTAAAACCATTGGTAACGGAAAGTGAGGAAGGTGCCTCATTCATTATATAAGAAATGGCTATGCAAAACGGAATTCAAAAAACACTAACAGGTCACGAACTAGTGCCAGTTGTGACATTTAACAACGCTAATGATGCACCCGCATTTATTGAGTATTTAATAAATCAAAATATTGGATGCATAGAAGTAACCCTGAGAACCAAAGCGGGACTAAAAGCTATAGAATTAATAAAAAAAGAATTTAACAATAGCTTTTTAGTTGGGGCAGGTACCGTAACTCACCCAGCCCAATTGGAGAAATTAGTGAAGTATAACGCTGATTTTGTTGTGAGTCCAGGATTGACCTCTGACTTACTTATGGAGATGGAATCTTCAAAACTACCCTACTTACCAGGAGTTTCAACTCCTAGTGAAATTATGAGGGCCAGAGAACAAAACATTAAAACGTTAAAGTTCTTCCCTGCAAATTTATTTGGAGGAATAGACGCGCTAAAAGCATATGGCCAATTATTTCCCGATGTTGATTTTTGCCCTACAGGTGGCATCACTAAATCAACAAGTAAAGATTATTTAGCACTAGATAATGTTTTTGCAGTAGGGGGCTCCTGGTTTCAAAAGGAATTTAGAAAATAACAAAATTTATTAATTTTTAGTATTTGTTTTTATAGATGAATCATTACGCTAAGTATTTCTTCTATTAAAACAAATACTGAATTAGTCGTTTTAGACTAAATCATTTTTTAAAACAAGAATTCAAAAGGTCTAGATAGATTAGAACTTTAAAGTATCTAACATATCAATTTATCAGAACACAAAAAAGCAGCTAATTAAAACCCGAATTTTAAATACTTTAATTTTGAATTTAATGAGTACTGGAAAAAGTGAATAGCCTACTCATCCAAATACATCCTAACGTACTATAATCCTAGTAAATCATAAATTAAACGATTAAGTATTGTATTAAACTTCTATAGAACGTTTTTCAATATTTTTTCCCTTGGTCTTTTGTTTCCAAGACTTTATAGCATTACCATCATATTTTTCGAACATAAATAACCCTATAGGCCTAGATAATCTAAAAATAAATGGAGTCAAGACCAATAAAGACCCAATAGCAAGTAAAAAATATATCTCTACCTCAAAGTCATCAAGTAACATAACCATAGCCACATAAAATGCAATCAAGTAGCCAACGCTTAAACCATAACCAACATACATTGCACCATAAAAGAATCCTAGTTCTTTACTAAACTTCAAACCACAACTAGAATTAATAACAATGTATTTCATTTATAAGGATTAGCTTCACAAAACATTCGTGACGACTTACATCTTGGGAATTTACATGACAGTACTGTTATCATTACTGTCTTCCTAATATTCTAAATTGTCATCAACCAACCGAGCATGAAAATAGCGTATAGAATCCTCATGTAATTCATGTTTACCTTCAAAACTATGAAAGTCATAATCTACACCTTTATCGTGCAAATCCATAATCAATTCATCGACCTTTTCCTCTGGTAAATACTCATCTTTTGACCCAATAATAAGTTTTACATTACTTTCATTTAACTTTTTCAGCGTCTTAATATTGTTTACCACGTCATCTGGGACATTTGATCCCCAAACAACCAATTCAGAAATTATAACATCCAAACTCATCGCCCATCTTATCGCAGTAGGTGCTCCTTGTGAAAAACCTAATACTCCAATTTGAACATCTTTTGGTAACCCTTTGTCAAAAACACCCTTCAATACACCATTTAAGAAATCACGATTATTTATAATATCATAATTTCTTAAATCTGAAGTCATCCAAGAGCTACAAATCTCTCCTTTAAAACCTCTTGAATAGAAACGATGTAAACCTTCCGGTGCAACTATCAAAGTTTTTGAATCAGCAATACAATCAAACTCCTTAATAAACTGATCACAACGCATACCATAACCATGAAAAACAAACCATAATGCTTTAACATCTTTATGAATTTTTCCCAGAGTATGATATCTAGCTGTAGTATTTACAGTTAATGTATGCTCCATTATACTCTTTCAATAATAACTGCGTAACCTTGACCTACACCAATACACATAGTACACAAAGCAAAACGTTTATTTGTTCTTTGTAGCTGTTTTGCAGCGGATAAAACAATTCTAGCCCCAGAAACACCTAATGGATGACCTAAAGCAATAGCTCCACCATTGGGATTGATACGTGGGTCATTGTCTGATAGTCCCATTTTTCTAGTACAAGCAAGAGCTTGCGCAGCAAAAGCTTCATTCAATTCAATCACATCTATATCACTCAAAGTTAGGCCAGCTTTTCTCAAGGCAATTTCACTCGCATAGACAGGACCAATTCCCATGACCCGGGGTTCGACACCAGCTACTCCAGATGAAATAATTTTTGCTATTGGGTTTAATCCATATTTCGCAACCCCAATTTCAGATGCTAATAAAACCGCTACAGCACCATCATTTAAACCAGAAGAATTACCAGCGGTTACCGTCCCATCTTTTTTAAAGGCGGGTCTAAGCTTACCAAGGGTTTCCAAGTTTGAATTTGGCTTAATAAATTCATCATTTGAAAAAATAACGTCTTCTAGCTTTCGTCTAGGAATAACAACAGGAATAATCTCTTCAGATAAAAGGCCGTTCTCATTTGCTCTAGCAGCCTTCATATGCGACCAATATGCAAATTGATCCTGATCAATTCTATTTATAGAATACAGTTCCGCAAGATTTTCAGCAGTACTACCCATACTATCGGTACCATATAAATCGTGTATTTTAAAATTAACAAATCTCCAACCAAAACTGGAATCGTGCATTTGAGAATCTCTACCATATGCCTGAGAAGCTTTAGACATTACCCAAGGCCCACGAGTCATATTTTCTACACCCCCAGAAATAAATAAGTCACCATCAAGGTTATTTATTGCTCTGTGCCCATGAACTATCGCAGACATCCCAGAAGCGCAAAGTCTATTTACTGTTTCCCCAGGAACAGACCAAGGCAACCCTGCCAACAAGGAAGACATTCTGGCGACATTACGATTATCCTCACCCGCTTGATTCGCACAACCTAAAATAACATCAGCAATCCCGGCAGGTTCTATTTCCGGGTTTCTATTTATTAGTTCCTTAATAACTAAAGCACCTAAATCATCCGGACGAACCGGAGCTAAAGACCCTCCAAAATTTCCTATTGGAGTGCGAATTCCATCAATTATATAACTATTCATTATGGTAGATTTTGCGTTAAAAAACGAAGCCAAATTAACAAATAAAAGGTGATTTTAGGGCAAAAAAAAAGGTCCCAATTAAATTAATAATTGAGACCTTTTGAAAATTGGCAACGACATACTCTCCCGCTTATTACAGCAGTACCATCTGCGC
>JBLFZF010000097.1:0-11004 GCA_047610145.1 Salibacteraceae bacterium
AAATAGGTGCCATAACCCGTAGGAACATTTTCTTGAAAAGTGCCTTCATACCAAGAACTATCTTGATATACAATTTTGCCAAAGCCATGAGCGAGATCAAACAAAAACTCACCGGTGTACACCAAGTCACTTTTTGTCAACGTTCCGGTAACACGTTTTCCGTTTACAAAGTCACCCTCAAACACGTATCCACAATCGCAAGAGAATTTCCCGTATCCATTAAAACAATCACCTTCAATGCATTGAGAAAAAACACATTGGGAAACCATTAGAAGGAAAATAAACGTAATTTTTTTTTTCATGGCTCTATAGTGTAATAACGGGACTAAATTATAATTAAGTTTGTAACGCACACACTTGGTCAACATGTAGATTATGGATATTCGACAAACCTTATTAGATACAGAAATGATTTTAAAAGATTTTATTTCTATGATTATCTCTGAAAACTGGGGGAAAAACTGGATGTCGGAAAGTGGATTATCTACAGAACGACTTAAAGAGTTAAATCAAACCCGGCTAGAATACGAAGAAGAATTTAATCCACTTACTACGGAAGGCAGGTTGTTGAATTACTGCAATTTTCTAGATTTAAGTACGATTATAAACACCCATTGGAATAACCAGTTTGAGGTAGCCTTTGGCGAATTTGATAATTTAAAGGCCTACTTGAAAACATTACAAAAATTTCAAAACCCAGATGCATTTAATCGGCCTTTACTAAGCTTTCAAAAACATTTTATTTTGGGGGTAACAGGAACTATACGAAATAATATAGCGGTATACAGAACATGGAAGGAAGTGGGAAAGAATGGTTTTCCAATAATTGATTCAGTGCAAGATAATTTCGCTAACCTATGGACAATGGGCTCCCCCAAAAAACTGCGTACTCAGTTATCCTTATCGGTTGGTGATACACTTGAATTTATTGTTTTAGGGTCACATCCAGAGGATTTAGAACTAGAATATCGCTTATTTCGTCAGAAATGGCAAGGTGGAAATGTTATTCAATACCAAATTAAACAAAGTGATTTGGGTAAGGATATTTCTTTCCATATTGGAATTAAAGGGAAACAAAAGCACCATGCCTATCCATTAGGGTATGATGATAAAGTAACTTTTGAATATACCATTTTACCATCCAGCACTTAAATTTAGCTTTTAGTGCGAGTAGTTTGTGCTGGAAATGTGTCTGTTTAGCCCTATGAAACCCAAAGGTTAAATTGCATTTTAACTCCGGTAATATCCGCTCGGTTCTTGATTACATAAACGTAGCTTATACCCAAATAAAAGAGGCCATATACTCTTCTAATGACCAGAGACTTGTTTTAAAAAAAAAGTCAGTTAAACTAAATACTCATAAAACAATAGCCAAGCTTACAGCCTAATGCCATATTGAATTGTAAGAAAACTATTTCTTACACATATGAATAAATGATGCATATCACTTTAGATTAACCCAATTTTTTAATGTTTGATGTCCGAAACCTGTCATAATAGACTCTGGGTGATACTGTAACCCATATATTGGATGTGTATCATGCGCTATGGCCATAACTATTTGATCCTGGTCTTTGGCTAAACAACGAAAACATTTAGGCAAGCTATTTACATAAACTCCCCATGAATGATATAAGCCTACCGTAATCTTACTTGGAACTCCTTCAAAAAAAACGTCTTTTATTACATTTATTTCTTTCGTCAAACCATGTCTAACAGGCATCATATTAACCAATTCGCCTCCAAAAAACTCGACAATAGCTTGAAAACCTAAACATATTCCTAAAATTGGAATTTTTGAATGATACATTTTAATCAAATCCATCAACTGACCTGCTTCATTTGGTAAAGCTGGACCTGGAGAAATAATTATTTTATCGAAAGATGCAACATCAGTTAGGTTAATAGAGTCATTACGACACACTACCAATTCATTTACTAATGGCTCCACATAATGAACCAAGTTATACGTGAATGAATCATAGTTATCAATTAGCAGAATCCGCATAATGCAAAGGAAACAAACTAATCGCATCTGAAACAAGATTCTAGATAAGTTTAAAAATTGTTAATGATTTTTATTTTTTAAAGTACAAAAGAAAAAAACAGTAATTTCACATCGCCTAACAAACGTAAAATCAATAATATGAAAGCTTTATTTTCACTCCTCCTAGGTTTTATCGCAATTGGATTAAACACATTAGCATCTGACCCAGCTAAAACTAATGAATACTTTATTTGTCACTTTAATTCTGAAGTTACCAAGTCAGAACTCACTGAGCTAACCCAACAAGGATTTAAAATCATGGAGAAAGATAGTACTGCTACCGTAGTATATGTAATTTCAAAAACATCGAACGCTTTCTTTACTGCGGCATTAAAAAACAAGATGGAAATGCTTATTAAAGTAGATCAATATGGCAATAGGGTTCAAGTTAAAACACGAATTGAAGAACAAAACTCCCTAGAGTTTTTTAAATTATTTTTTAATTTCATCTAATTGTTTACCTCACCATTTTTTAGAATTTTAAGCGGCTTTGCCGCTTTTTTTACGTCTAATAATATTATTATCCATTTATTATCAATATGTTAACCTATAAAAACGCCTATTTACAGCTTGCCACTAACCCATTACTATTTACCATTCATACCAATTACTATAAAAATACACTACCATGTTTTGCATAGTACCTTCTTTTAGACATATATTTGCATAACCAATTAATAGCTATAGCAGAATACTATATGAATTGATTGGTCTAAACAAAAAACAATGAAAACAGCACTTATTATTATCACCACTATCCTTCTTTACAGTATTTCATTAAATGCTAATACTAATAACTTCTCCCACTACTACATATCCGAGTTTAATGAAGAAATTACGGAAGTGGATCTCTACAACTTACAAAAAGAGGTAGGGCAAATACTAACCAAAAACCCATTTGGTAAGCACATTTATATAGAATCAGTTATAGCTAACGGGATATCCAAAGTAGTCATAAAAAAGCTAAAAAAAATAACCCCTAGTACCCCTTCTAATAATCACCAAAAGGAAAATGAATCAAAAGGAAAATCGCCTCAATTATTTCAGCTGTTTTTCAATTTCATTTAAAAGTTATTCATAATAAAATATTAATTGCATGAAGATAGAAAACACCAAAGCACAAATGCGAAAAGGGGTTTTAGAGTATTGCATCTTATTGTTTATTAAAGACAATGAATTGTATCCTTCAGAAATAATTTCGAAACTTAAAGAGTCGAAACTTATTGTTGTAGAAGGCACACTCTATCCTCTTCTCACCCGATTAAAAAACGCGGGAATCCTCACCTATAGGTGGGAAGAATCTACATCTGGACCGCCAAGAAAGTACTATAGTTTAACTCCTATTGGAGAAACTTTCACCAGCGAATTATCCAATACCTGGAACGCACTTGAAAAAGCAGTAAAGTCTGCTCAAAAACAAAGTAAATAACCTGACAATTATTTAAAAGATGAAAAAGACATTAACAATTAATTTAGGTGGACTTGTTTTTAACATAGACGATGACGCTTTCGTAGTATTAAAAAACTATTTAGATACCATTAGAGGATATTTCGACACCTCCGAAGGAAGGGATGAAATAATGACCGACATCGAATCGCGTATTGCAGAGATGCTTACAGAAAAGATGAATGGGGGCAAAGAAGTCATCAACTCAACAGATATAAATTCGGTAATCGCCATAATGGGACAACCAGAAGATTATCTATCGGAAGATTTGGACGAACAGCCCAATAACTCCTCTCATAACTATTCAACGAGTAATCAACAACAAACACATGCTAATATAAACAAACGTTTATTTAGAGATACCGACTCTGGTATGCTTGGCGGTGTATGTTCTGGAATATCACACTATTTTGGTATTGACCCCATATGGTCTAGGTTAGCTATCGTACTTTCCGTTTTGTTTTTAGGAACAGGAATATTCCTCTATATTATTTTATGGATAATTATGCCAGAAGCTAGAACTTCAGCAGAAAAACTATCTATGAAAGGAGAACCAGTTACTTTTGACAATATTGGAAAAACGGTAGAAGAGGAAATAAACAACGTAAAAAAAAAGCTCAACAATTTAGACGGTAGTCAGGCGCAACATCATGCCCGAAACATCCAAACAGGAGCAGAAAAAATAGGACTATTTATTTTGAGTATCTTCAAATTTGCAATAAAGGCTGTGGCAAAGATACTCGGATTCTTTTTCATAATATTTGGAGGTATTCTATTATTCACCCTGATTTTCGGGACATTCACACCATTAAACAACTTATTCTTTGATGCAGGCGGAAATCAAATAGGATATAACATAATGGAGTTTTCTCAAGTCCTATTCCCTTCTGGTACTGATTTCTGGTTATTAATTATTGGATTTGTTTTATTAGTTGGAATACCATTTCTAGCATTAGTAATTGCTGGTTTTGCTTTATTATTTGGACTCAGACCACCAAAATATACTGGCATCGCAATGGCAGCCATATGGGTACTTGGAATGATTTTAACGGCAGTTGGTGGTTTACGAACCGGAGTAGAGTTTAACAAAGACTCCTCTATTTCTGAAGTAATTCAAGTCAATGAAACTGGCTCAGATACCTTGTATTTTGATATTCTAGATAATAAAGGATTAGTTAGGAAGAATGTAATGAGCTCTGGTGATTTTGAATTCTTACAATTAAAAGAGGGTGTTTTAACACTTGATGGAATTGAAGTAAACGTACTTTCTACAAATTCAAGCTTTGCAGAACTAGAAATTATTAGAGAAGCTAAGGGAAATAGTTTTGAAAAAGCCGATCGTTTAGCTTCTTCCATTGTTTTTAATACTACAATAGACTCTAATATTATAAAAATAGATCCTTATTTTCAGTTAGATAAAGGTGACAAATGGAGAGGTCAAGAAATAAAAGTTAACTTATACCTGCCTAATGGCAAAACCATTTTTATTCCAAAAAGTTATAAGTACCTCATCTATGACATTAAGAATTATCATGATACTTACGACAGAAATATGGTTAATATGTATTGGACAATGACCGACTCTGGGCTAGTGTCGCCAAAACTTATGAAAAGAGAAAAATTAAATAGGTTAAATTCTCAACGTGAACCCGAATTGGAAAAGTTGGAATTGATAATCACAGATGGCGAAGAAGAACATTCTATTGTAATTCATTAAAATAGAAGATATTAATCCGTAGATCATTTCTGATAAAGAGGAGTTTCAACTGATTGATTCTCCTCTTTTTTTTGATACTTACGTTTCTTTTTAATCCATTAATTTCTGATGTTTCAAAGAAAATATAAATTTAATAAAATTAACATCTAGGTCATAATCAACCTCTTAGTAAGAGTAGAAAATGCATTACTTTTGCAGCTCGTAAAACCTATTTTTTTGACGCAAATGACAAAGGCAAAAAGCAATATTTCCGAAGTAGACGTAATGACTCCTCAAGAGTTAAAAAGTGAAATTTTAAATGATTTTAAGATTGCCAATGAAAGTCGTCAAGCAAGTCTTTTAGGTCGAAGAGAAGTTCTTACCGGAAAAGCTAAATTTGGAATTTTTGGAGATGGAAAAGAAATGCCTCAAATTGCCTTAGCTAAACAGTTTCAAAATGGTGATTTCAGATCAGGTTATTACCGTGACCAAACGTGGATGATGGCTGCAGGAACTCTTTCACTTGAAGAGTTTTTTAGTCAGTTGTATGCAAATACAGATCCTATGGCTGAACCTAATTCATCTGGTCGCCAAATGAACTGTCATTTTTCAACTCACAGTTTAGATGAAGATGGAAATTGGAGAAATTTAATGAATCAAAAAAATTCATCTTCCGACATCTCTCCTACTGCTGGACAAATGCCTCGTCTTTTAGGTTTAGGACTAGCCTCCAAATTTTATAGAAATAACAAAAATCTTCAAACTACAGAGTTTGAGAAGTTCTCTGATAAAGGAAACGAAATTGCTTTTGGTTCTATCGGGGATGCCTCTACTTCAGAAGGTCCTTTCTGGGAAACAATGAATGCTATTTCCGTTCTAGAAGTTCCTGTAGTCATGTCTGTTTGGGATGACGGATATGGAATTTCAGTTGAAAAAAAGTATCAAACCACGAAAGCTAGTATTTCTGAAGCTCTAAAAGGCTTTCAAAAAGAGCCTGGGACTAATGGAATGGAAATCTTCCGTACCAAGGGTTGGGACTACGCTCATTTGTGTTTGACTTATGAAAAAGCTGCCGAAACTGCGCGTAAAAACCATATTCCAGTACTCGTTCATGTAGAAGAGTTGACGCAACCTCAAGGTCACTCTACTTCAGGTTCTCACGAAAGATATAAATCAGCTGATAGATTACAGTGGGAAAAGGACTTTGATGGAATAGTGAAATTTAAAGAATGGATTCTTGAAAAAGAAATTGCGACTACTGAAGAGCTAGAAGTGATTGAGAAAGCAGCTAAAAAGGCAGTTAGAGAAGCCAAAACAGCCGCATGGTCAAAATTCTTTAATCCAATAAAAGAAACGAAAGCTACGGTTTTGGAATTACTAAGATCTATTGCCAGTTCCAGTCATAAAAAAGTATTCATAGAAAAAATCATTACCGAGTTAGATAATGAAGATGAAGCTTTACAAAGAGAAATTACACAAGCCATTAGACGAATTATTCGACTTTCGGTAAATGAAAGCTCAGATGCACGAACACAATTGCTAAAATGGTATAGTACCAATTCAGCGAAAATGGATAAAATATTCCATTCGTTTACTTATTCTGAATCGGCTCATTCTCCACTAAATGTAGAATCTACTCCAGTAACTTTTGATGCAGACTCTCCTTTAGTAGATGGAAGAGAGATTTTAAGAGATAATTTCGATTATATCTTTAGTCATCAGCCGGAAACTATGATTTTTGGAGAAGATGCAGGTAAGATTGGTGGAGTTAATCAAGGTTTAGAAGGACTTCAAGATAAATTTGGTAAACTACGTGTTGCAGATACTGGAATTCGTGAAACAACCATCGTAGGTCAAGGAATTGGAATGGCAATGAGAGGTTTAAGACCAATTGCTGAGATTCAATACTTAGATTATATCATGTACGCTATCCAAGTCATTTCAGATGATTTAGCTACCGTTCAATATCGCTCAGGGGGAAAACAAAAAGCACCGCTAATTATTAGAACGAGAGGTCATCGTTTAGAAGGTATTTGGCATTCGGGTTCTCCACTTGGTACAATTGTAAATGCCGTAAGAGGTGTACACGTATGTGTACCGAGAAACATGACACAGGCTGCAGGGTTCTACAATACTTTATTAAAAGGTGATGATCCTGCAATTGTAATTGAATCGTTAAACGGATACCGACTTAAAGAAAGAAAACCATCCAATATTGGAACGTTTAATGTGCCATTGGGACAGATTGAGGTAATGAAAACAGGTTCAGATGTAACCGTTGTCACCTATGGCTCTATGGTTAGAATGATTGAAGAGTCTGCAAAGCAATTACTAGAATTAGGAATTTCTATAGAGGTTATTGATGTTCAAACCATGCTTCCTTTTGATATTAATCATGACATCTTAAAGTCAATTAAGAAAACAAATCGTTTATTAGTGGTTGATGAAGATGTGCCTGGGGGTGGGTCTGCATATATTTTACAGCAATTAATGGAGACTCAAAATGCATATTACCATTTAGATTCTAAACCCCATACACTAGCTGCATTTGAGCACCGTCCTCCTTATGGAACAGATGGCGATTATTTCTCTAAACCTTCTATTGAAGATATTGTAGAAAAAGTTTATGCCATAATGCGAGAAAGCAACCCAGAAAAGTTTCCTGAGTTATTTATTTAACAACAAATTAATTTTACTAAAAAGGCTACCAAATAATTTTGGTAGCCTTTTTTATTCTCCTTTTATTTACCGGATAAAACCCTTATCCAAACCCACAACCATTTATGTATAAACCCCCTTACCTACTATAAATTTAACTTACATTTGGGGCAAAATTTAAACAACGTAATAATGAGAAAATTGCTTTTTGGGTTAACCCTACTTTTGGGTGGCATGAGTGTTTCCCAAGCTCAACAAAAAATAAAATACGTAGAATATGATCTTCCTAATGGATTACATGTGATTTTGCATGAAGATCACTCTACGCCAATTGTGGCGGTTTCTGTTATGTACCATGTAGGTTCAAAAAATGAAGATTCGACACGTACTGGATTCGCTCATTTTTTCGAACACTTAATGTTTGAAGGATCCGAAAATATACCCAGAGGTGAATATTCAAATTATGTAGAGAAAGCAGGTGGAGCTTTAAATGCAAATACCTCTCAAGATCGCACATTCTATTATGATTTATTACCATCTAACCAATTAGAGTTAGGCTTATGGTTAGAGTCAGAAAGAATGATGCATGCAAAAGTTGATTCAACTGGAATTGCTACGCAAAGAGAAGTGGTCAAAGAAGAGAAAAGACAACGTGTAGACAATCAGCCTTACGGTTCTTTCCAAGCAGAGATAATGAAACGTGCGTATACAGTGCACCCTTATCGTTGGACACCAATTGGGTCAATGGCAGATTTAGATGCTGCTGAAGAAGCAGACTACGTCAATTTTTACAAGAAGTTTTATGTTCCTAACAATGCCTGTCTTTCAATTGCAGGAGACTTAGATATTAAGGAAACTAAAAAAATGATTAATGAATATTTCTCTGATATTCCAAAAGGAGCTGACATTGTTCGACCAACTATCGTTGAACCAATGAAAACAGCACAAGTTAGAGATACTATTTACGACAATATTCAATTACCTGGAGTAATGATGGCATTTCATTCTCCAGCTTTAGGTACCGATGATGGCTACGCTATGGATATGGTAAGTAAAATTCTATCTCAAGGTTCTAGCTCTAGATTACACAAAAGAATTGTAGAGGACGAACAAAAAGCAGTTTTTGTTGGTGCATTTCCTTTTCCACTTGAAGATCCAGGTGTATTTATTGCATTATCTATTGCTAATTCTGGAGTTCAACCGGATGAAGTAGAAACTTCAATTATGGAAGAAATTACTAAACTTCAAAATGAACTAATATCAGAAAGTGAATTTCAAAAATTACAAAATCAAATTGAAAATGATATTGTAAGTGGGTATTCTTCACAAGCTGGCATTGCTGAAAACTTAGCTCAGTATTACATGTATTATGGTAGTACCAAATTAATCAATACGGAAATAAAAAAATACAGAGCGGTAACCAGAGATGCTATTATGGCAGTAGCTAAAAAATATTTAATAGCCAATAATAGTGTCGTTCTTTATTACTTGCCCAAACAATAGTTCATTAATTAGGAATTGAAAAAAATTATTTAAAATGAAAAAAATTTTATTATTTATGTTCTCCCTAGCGATAACTACTGTTACGTTAGCTCAAGTGGATAGAACAAAAGCACCTACTGCCGGACCGGCTCCAAAAATTCAATTAGGAGATTACGAGACATTTACCTTAAACAACGGTCTTCAAGTATTTTTGGTTGAAAACCATAAAACACCAAGAGTTTCTTGGCAGTTGTTCATTAACAGAAATGAGGTACTAGACGGAGATCATGCAGGAATGCAATCTATGATGGGAAGTGCCTTAATGACAGGTACCACAACTAAAACAAAAGCTCAAATTGATGAGTCTGTAGATTTTATTGGGGCCAGCCTTTCTACGTCTGCTTTTGGAGCATATGCCTCCTCTTTGTCAAAGCATAAAGAAACTACATTGGCTTTAATGAGTGATGTTATTTTAAATCCAACTTTTCCGGAAGATGAGTTGACGAAGATGAAAAAACAAACACAATCTGGTCTAATGGCTAACGCCTCTGATCCTGCGGCAATGTCTAGTAACGTGAGTAGTGTTATGACTTATGGGAAATCTCATCCTTATGGGGAAGTAGAAACTAGTGAAACGGTGGAAAGTATTACTGCAGAAATGTGCAAATCATTTTATTCAACCTACTTTAAACCCAACGTTTCGTATTTAATTATTGTAGGTGACATCTCAAAAAAAGAAGCCATTTCTTTAGTAGAAACAAACCTGGGTAGCTGGGTAAAAGGGGATGTACCTGCGCATTCCTATGATATGCCTACCATTCCAAAAGCTAACCAAGTAGACTTCGTAAACAAACCGGGAGCTGTTCAATCCACTATTAGTATTGTTTATCCTTTAGATTTAAAACCAGGAAGTACCGATGCAATTGCTACAAGTGTAATGAATGCAATTTTAGGTAACTCTGGTTTCATGGCTCGTTTAATTCAAAATATTCGAGAAGATAAAGCCTACACATATGGTGCTTATTCTAGTCTATCTGCTGATGCTTTAGTAGGTGATTTTTATGCCGGAGCGGAAGTTCGAAACGATGTCACAGATAGTGCAATCATTGAATTTCTTTACGAAATGGAACGTTTAACTGTAGACGCGGTAAATGACGAAGAATTACAAAATGTAAAAAACTACT
Organism: Salibacteraceae bacterium; assembly: GCA_047610145.1. Taxonomy (GTDB): domain Bacteria; phylum Bacteroidota; class Bacteroidia; order Flavobacteriales_G; family Salibacteraceae; genus CAJXZP01. The sequence goes on from JBLFZF010000097.1 coordinate 10,515, forward strand.
TGAACGGTAGGTTTGCAAGATCATTAGAAAGACCACAAACCGTAGCTAGATTTGCGTTAAACACAGCGCGTTACAATTTACCGTCTGACTATTACGCCACATATTTAGAAAACCTTCAAGCAGTTACCGCTGAAGATGTGATGAGAGTTGCTTCAAAATACTTAAAACCGAACAACGCACATATCGTTGTGGTTGGCAATAAAGAGGAAGTCGCCAATAAATTAAAAGTTTTTAGTGCCGATAATAAAATCAACTATTTAGATGCATTTGGTAACCCAGTAGCCGATGTTTCCCCTATTCCTGAGGGAGTGACATCTCAAGTTGTTATTGACCATTATTTAATGGCAATGGGCGGCAAAGAAAAACTTGCCGATATTTCGGCACAAGATGTAGTGATGTCAAGTTCTATGCAAGGCATGCCTTTAGAAGTTAGAATGGTCACCAAAGGATCCTCAAAGATGCTAATGACCGTTAAAAGTGGCGAAATGAA
>JBLFZF010000098.1:0-10977 GCA_047610145.1 Salibacteraceae bacterium
GATCAGACTGGTTTTTCATTTGAAACACGATCTCAAAAACCGCATATTGTGGTGTTTGATTTAGAAGAAAGAATAGGAAGTCAAATGGTGAGATTTGAGGTGTTAGAATCTGATTATGTAAAGACTGCAGCTAAACGTAAAATTTATTACAGATCTCATATTGGGGAATGAAAGTGATGCGCTACATATTTCTGCTCGGATTTATTTTGTTGATTAATCCAAATTGTGTTGGCCAAAATCAAGATCTTGGGTTGTGGACGGGAATTAAGGTTTCAAAAAAAATAAATAAAAAATTTGCTTTTTTTACGGAGTGTCAAGTAAGGTTTATGCAAAACGGGACGAATTTTGAGTCTCTTTTTATTCAAGGTGGAATTGATTTTGAATTAACAAAGTGGTACCAGTTGGGAGGGGCATACCGGTACTCTAATTATGGAGATTTTGATGCCAACCGATTTGATATTGACAATACATTCAGTCATAAAATAAAAGATAATAGTTTTGCGATTCGATTAAAGTATCAAAAGTCTTTTGTCACTCACAAGCTTAAAGGGGACCGGTTTAGAATTCGATTTAAATATTCTTATAAAATCAATAAAAAAGTCAAACCCTATTTTAAGGCACAGTACTTCTTTACCAAAGCATACGACTATGCTAATTGGAGTCAACAACGATATTCTCTTGGTGCTGTAATTAGAATTGCAAAAAAGAAATTTATTGATGTATTTTATAATTACGAATTTGAGTACAACTTAGCCAAACCAGAAAAGCAATATGTTTTGGGTGTTAAATATAAATTGAACTATAAATAAATGAAAAATGTCTTAATTCAAATTTTCTTACACGTATTTTTTATAGGTTCTGTGTGTAGTCAGAATTTGAAGATAAACGAGATCATGCCAAGTAACGGGATGACTAGCTTTGATAGTTTTGGAGAATCCTCAGATTGGGTAGAAGTGTATAATAACAGTTCGAATACCATGCAACTATCTAATTATTATTTGTCGAATAACTTTTCTGATAAGTTAAAATGGCAATTACCAGTAATCAACTTACCTGCTCAAAGTTGGGTTTTGGTTTATTGCAGTGGCAGAGATATTAGAGTTACAGAATACCATTCTAATTTTAAATTATCGAATAGTAAGGATTCGATTGGTGTTTTTTTTAAAGATGGCGCTACAATTGATGTGCTAGTATATGACTCGATGCCCGCAGATGTTTCTTATGGTTTGAAACCAGATGGTTCTGTGTTTACTAATTTTTTTATCGCGGCAACTCCAAACGCCACTAATAACAATTCCAATGGCTTTTCTTGTTTGTTGAGCCCTCCAGTTCTTTCTTCAAAATCTGGCTTCTATTCCAGCCCGCATACCTTAAATATAACGCACTCTGAACCAGGAGTAGAATTGCGTTTTACAGAAAATGGTAATACGCCCAGTGTTTCCAGTAGTTTATATTCAGTCTCGTTAGGTTTAACCACCAACCTAGATACCAATAGGCTAAGTTTAATTCCAACTAACTCGGGTGTAATTGCACCTCTAGGAACATATTCTGTAATTCGATCCAATAATAGAGGGTATGTTCCACCTGCAGTGGATGTTCAAAACATTAATATATTCAAGGTAAAAGCATTTAAAACAGGATGTATAGCAAGTGAACAAGTGACGAGAACCTATATCCTAGATGACGGAATGGTTACTTATCCAAGTACGCCAATTATTTCTATTCAGGTAGATAGTGTTGATTTGTTTTCAAATGATACGGGCATGTACGTGTACGGAAAACGATCTACCGGTAATTACCTAGAGCGAGGAACAGAGTGGGAAAGAGAGTCTCAATTTATTTATTTCGATGAAAATCAAAATACATTGATTGATCAAAAACTGGGTATCGAACTTCATGGAAATGGTTCTCGGCATTCTACACATAAAAATTTTAGACTGAGCGCAAAATCTATGTACGGTAAATCAAAAATTGAAGTACCACTTTTTGATAATTATCGTATATCTAAGTTTAAAAAACTCATTGTACGTTCACCTGGTCATAGGCCAGATTGTATGCCTAGAGATGAGTTAGCTACTTCATTAGTTTCGAATTTAAGTTTTGATATTCAACATTACGCTCGGTCTACCATGTATTTGAATGGGGAGTATTGGGGTATTAATGTGTTAAAGGAACGGTTTGATGAAGATTTTATATCTATCAAATATGAGATAGCAGAAGATGATATTGTCATATTAGAAGGTAAGGGAGTCCTGAGTTTTGGGGATGTTTCGGATGAGGATCATTATTATAATATGTTAGATTTCGTAGCTAATAATAGTTTGGATGATCCATTAAATATGAACTATCTGAATACACAGATGGATATAGAAAATTATTTGGATTTAATGATTTCACAGATTCAAATAGGAAATGGAGATTGGCCAACGAATAACATGCGCTTTTGGAGAAAACGAGTGGATTATGACGATTACTCTAGCTTAGGTCATGACGGCAGATGGCGTTGGATGTTTTTTGATTTAGATGGCGGATTTGGGGGGACGTGTAGCGATGTCTATTATACAATAAATACTATAGAACGTGCCTTAGATGATTCTCCTGCTTTTGCCAATCACACCCAGTTTTTTCGAGATTTAGTTAGTCATCAGTCATTTAAGGAATTGTTTATTAATAGGACTTGCGATCTTTTAAACTCCACATTTACAAGTGCCGTAATGAACACTAAATTAACCGAGAGTATTAATGAAATTAACCCGTTAATGGTGGATCATGTGAATAGATTCGGTTACCCTTCAACGAGTACTCTATTAGCCGACAGACTTCTAGAAACCCCTAGTCTAGATCAATGGAATTATCTGGTTTCTCGCTTTGTTAAATTTATGGATCGTAGAAATAGATTTGTAAGACGTGATATGAAATTGGAGTGGGGTTTAGCTGATACGTTTAACATTACATTTGATGTCAATGATGTCTCTATGGGTTATGTACAGATAAATTCACTACATATTAATAGTGAATTAGAAGGAGTTAGCCCAAGTGTTTATCCATGGACAGGAATGTACTTTGAAGGTTTAAAGTTACCTTTAGTGGCGCATCCATACCCCGGTTACCGATTTAAGGAATGGGCAGGAACGCTAATGAAAGATACAGATACGAGTATTATTATTATTTCAGATACTGGATTTTTAGCCGTTTTTGAAATAGACCCAACCTTTGTTCAGCCGTTACCCATAAAAATTAATGAACTTCAAGCTAGAAACTCCAGTACTGTATTTGATGAGTTTTTTGAGTACGATGATTGGATTGAATTGTTTAACCCCAATGCCGATGAAGTGCATATTACAGGGTATTATTTAACAGATGACCGCGATGATTTAAAGAAGTATTGGATTGGTCCTAGTAAGGTATCAATACCCGGTAATGATTGGTTAGTGTTTTGGGCAGATGGTCAAACAGAGCAAGGCTTGAATCATCTTAATTTTGGATTAAGTAAAGAGGGGGAGTTTATTGCCTTAGTTGCTCCAGATGGACAGACTATTATTGATTCTATAAGTTTTGGACCGCAATTGGAAGATCACTCTTTTGGACGTCTGGCAGATGGCATGTCTCCTTGGGTAGAATTTGCAGAACCAACTCCATTTTACAGTAATCTATCTACTGGAATGGAGGAAAACGATATGAATGAAGGTTTCAAAGTCTTTCCTAATCCAACATCTGGCGAAATAGTGTTTTTTAGTCAACCCATTTCTGGAGCCATTTATGCGGTATCTGGAATAATGATTCGTGAAATTTCTCACACAAACAGTTTTCCAGTTTCAGAAATTCCTTCAGGGGTATATATCATAAAAGACCTACTCACGGGTAGCTCTGTTAAGTGGATTAAGCAATAATTTTTTTTTGGTCGAACAGTTAAATTAAATTTATTAAAGACGGTCATGTATCAAACAACAAAAGCAATTTTATAGTTTTAAAAAAAATAGTGCTTATACCTTTGATTTACAGAAATTTACTTATTTGTGCAACCGGAATCTCACTTAGACCGACTTCATGGGGCCGAAGCATTTACTCAAGCCGGTGAAATCGATAGATGTTTTGGGCAATTAGACCTATTAAATATTTTTCTCGTATGGAAAGGAAGTGAGGTGTTTAAAGAAAGCAAATGGCTAATACCATTTCATTCAGACGATAGATGGAATTCGTTAATGATGGCGTTTGACCTAAATAATTAATAATTAGATGATTTGTCCAAGTCCAAATGTAATGGCAAATAACAAAGTAGATAAAGCTTGAATTTTCAAGAGTGGATCTAGTTCTTTTGGGTCGTCCGCTCTCCTAGTTTTATTAATGACCATAAATAGCGGAATAACGCTGATTAAATAGAGATGTGAAATTATATTCTGGCTGCTTGTGAGGCAAAATATTTCTGCATTTACTAAGGCAAATACAAGTAAAAAAACTTGATATTTTTTAGCGTTTTCATATCCCAATCTTACTGCAAGAGTTATTTTATTTGAGGTTTTGTCATTAAGGATGTCTCGAGTGTTATTAAGATTTAATACACCTGCGCTTAATAAACCGATAGCACTTGCGGGTAAAAACATTTCAATATCAATCGTTTGAACTTGAAGAAAGTAAACGCCAACAACTGAAACCCATCCAAAAAAAAGGAATACAAATATATCACCTAACCCTTGATAGCCATAGGCCGACTTTCCTACAGTATATTTGATAGCTGCCCAAATAGCTAACAGGCCAATTACTAAAAAGATTAAGGCGTAAATTAATTTGTCTGTTCCAAAGCTTATCCAAAGTAAGATAATGCCAGAAATAAGGCACAACAGAGAAAAGAGGTATAAGGCTCTTTTCATTTGACTTTGTTTAATAATACCGCTTTGCAATGCCCGTTTCGGACCAACTCGGGCATCATTATCGGTTCCTTTTGTAAAGTCGCCATAATCGTTAGCTAAGTTTGATAATACTTGGAGGAGCGTAGCGGTGAGAACAGACATAAAAGTGATACTCCAGTTATGTGCGTTTGCAGATGCAGAAAGAAAAGACCCGAGTATAATTCCTCCTAAAGCAAGTGGTAATGTACGGAGTCTAAATGCGTCTAGCCAAGCTTTTAAATTTTTCATTTAAATATGTTTTCTAAGCCAATCTAATTGGAAATTATGTGTGTTTTAAAAGAACATTAATTTACTCTAACCGAGCTACAGAGGTAATTCCTTTAATGACTGTTATTTTTTCTTTTACTGCTTTTAAATGACTGGTGTCATTTACGTATACAGTGATTGTCCCCTCGAATAATCCGTTTTCTGTAGTGAAGTTAATAGAACGAATGTTGACCAATAGGTCATTGCTAATGATTTTAGTGATCTCGTTAACAATCCCTTTTCTATCAAAACCATTGATTTTCATACCCGATAAAAAGGAAATTGTTTCATTAGAGTCCCATTTTGCTTTCACGGCTCGATATCCATAATTGGAAAGCAGACCAACCGTGTTGTCACAACTCACCCTATGAATTTCCATATCACCTTTATTGGTTAAAAAACCCACTACATCATCCCCAGGAATAGGATGGCAGCAGGTGGCTAAAGCATATACGAAGTTTGTTTGACTACCTAATACTAAATCTGACTTTTTACCTTTAGTCTCGGCAATTATTTTCTCTAGACTTGTTATTTTCTTAAGTCTAGGTTTGGAGGTGATAATTCCTTTATCTACGCTTAATCTGCTCAGACGATTTAAATGAATGTCTTCGATACCAATTTTATAAAACATATCTTCTACGTGATGCACTCCGTAAAATGTAGATAGAATCTGAAAGTTTTGTTTCCCTCGGGTGATACCATATTTTTTCATCGCTTTACCTAGCGTTGTTCTTCCTTGGGATATGATTTTTTTGTGCTCTAACTTTAGATAATTTTTTATGGCTGTTTTAGCTTTTGTGGTCGTCACAGAGTCTAGCCACTCTGCCTTTGGTATTTGGGCTCTAGAAGTAATGATTTCCACTTGATCTCCACTCGATAGAGTGTGACTTACAGAGACCATTTTTTGACTCACTTTTGCGCCAATACACGTGTTACCTATTTCAGAGTGAATTTCATAGGCAAAGTCTAGAACCGTAGAATTATGAGGCATCGATTTAATATGTCCCTTTGGTGTAAATATGAAAATTTCTTTAGCAAATAAATTCAGTTTAAAATCATCTACAAATTCAATGGGGTTTGCAGAAGATGTCTCTAGGACCTCCCTAATTCGTGCCATCCAATTATCGAAGGCATCCGATGTCTTATCTTTATATTTCCAGTGAGCGGCCAAGCCACGTTCAGCAACTGCGTCCATTCTCTCTGTCCGGATTTGTACTTCTACCCATCTTCCACCAGGACTCATTACAGTGGTATGTAAAGACTCATAACCATTCGCTCTAGGTGTAGATATCCAGTCTCGTAATCTATCTGGATTAGGTTTGTAAAAATCAGTTACCATAGAATATACTTTCCAACATTCTGATTTTTCAGTTTCAGAAGGCACATGGAGTATTATCCGAACAGCAAAAATGTCATAGACATGTTCAAAATCAACTTTCTGGGTCTTCATTTTAGAATAAATGGAAAATACCGATTTGGGCCTTCCTTGAATTCTATATTTAATACCTGCCGAATCTAATCCTTGTTTTATGGGTAAGGTAAACTGATTAATGAACCTATTTCTTACATCAGAGGTCTTTTTTAACTTAGTTGTGATTTCTTCGTAAACTTGAGGTGCTTTATACTTTAAGGCCAGGTCTTCTAATTCTGATTTTAAGGTGTGAAGTCCTAATCGATGCGCTAAGGGCGCATATATGTATAGGGTTTCTGATGCAATTTTCAATTGCTTATCCTTACGCATCGAACCCAAAGTTCGCATGTTGTGAAGTCTGTCAGCCAGTTTGATTAGAACTACTCGAATATCATCCGCTAGCGTTAAAATTATTTTTCTGAAATTTACTGCTTGAATAGAATTCTCTCGTTCAAATACTTCTTCAATTTTTGTCAGACCATCAATGATTCTAGCTTCTGTAGGACCAAAATAATTTTCAATGTCTTTAATGGTTAGGTTCGTATCTTCCACAACATCATGTAGAAGTGCACAAACTATACTGGTGGTTCCTAAACCTACTTCTTCAGCAATAATTTGTGCTACTTCTAACGGGTGAAATATATATGCTTCACCTGACTTTCTTTTAACCCCTTTATGAGATTCATTGGCAATATCAAATGCTTTTCGAATTTTCCGAACATCTTCTTCTGTTTGAGAAAAACGCGCACTTTTTAATAATTGTTGGTACACTTTAGCAATTTCTTTGTCTTCTTCAGAAATTGCAGCATTTTCCTTTTTTGCCATGAACTATAGGGTGTTTAAATTATATGTTATCAGCTGGAAGAACTTTACCTGTAACCTCTCCAAATCCAATTCTTACGGTTCCATTGTCACAATGACCTCGCATTATTACTGTATCGTGGTCTTGAATAAACTTACGCTCAGTTCCATCTTTTAAGGTGATTGGTTTAGATCCTTTCCAAGAAATCTCTAACATTGATCCGTAAGAATCAGGAGTTGGTCCAGAAATAGTTCCGGAACCCATTAAGTCACCCGCTCTAACATTACACCCATTTACGGTATGGTGGGCCAATTGCTGACTCATATTCCAATACATGTATTTAAAATTAGATTGACTTACTACGTTTTCTACGCCATTATCCGGTTGAATTAACACCTCTAAATTAATGTCATAATTTTTCTGGCCGTCATATTTTAAATAATCAAAAACTATAGGGTCTTGAGTAGGACCGTCAATTTTATAGGGTTGTAGAGCGTCAAGTGTAACAATCCAAGGAGATACGTGAGAGGCAAAACTCTTCGCTAAAAATGGACCTAATGGAACATATTCCCACTTTTGAATATCTCTAGCTGACCAGTCGTTAAATAAGCACATACCAAAAATATAATCTTCTGCTTCATTTGCAGAAATACGATCTCCTAATCGGTTAGCATCGTATGTGATAAATCCCATTTCTAATTCAAAATCGACTAACCTAGATGGTCCAAAAACAGGTCCGCTATCCTCATTTGGTTTAGTTTGACCCAAAGGTCTTTTTATATCTGTACCTGAAACGATAACAGATGAAGATCTCCCATGATATCCGACAGGTATATGCAACCAGTTAGGCAACAACGCATTATTTGGGTCTCTAAACATGGTTCCTACATTAGTGGCATGTTCTCTACTAGAGTAAAAATCAGTGTAGTCACCAATTTCTACCGGTAAATGTAAAGTCACATTAGCGGCTGGATGTAAAACCTGAGCTTTATGATCTTCGTTGAACTGTAAATCTTTATTATCTGTAGATAAGATATCCGACAACCTGTTTCTAAGCGCTCTTGTTCCTTCTTTGTGAGAGTCCATAAGTAAGTTTAAAGAATCACTTTCATACGACCAAGAATCAATGTCTAGGTTATTCAAATATCCCAATTCTTCCAGCGTAGCAAGATCGATGAGTGTATCCCCAATAATTGTAGCTACTCGTTTAGACTTTTCCGTAGTTGAAAAGATACCAAATGGAATATTTTGAATGGGAAAGTCACTATTTACAGGAACTTTAATCCAAGATTTTAATGACGGATTATTTGCTTTAATATTCATATGCTTTTATTGATGTAAAGGTCTATGACCCATTAATTCATTTACTTGATAACGTACTTCTTGTTTATTAGATTCGCTATCGGGGTCAGACATCACACGATCCATTAAATCAACAATTCTGGGAACATCCGCCTCTAAAACGCCACGACTTGTGATTGCGGCAGTTCCTACCCTTATTCCAGAGGTTACAAAAGGGGATTTATCATCAAAAGGAACCATGTTTTTATTTACGGTAATATCGGCTTCTTCTAAAACATTTTCAGCAGCTTTTCCAGTAATGTTTTTTGATCTTAAATCAATTAGCATAGAGTGATTGTCGGTTCCACCAGAAATTACTTCATATCCACGATTCATAAATTCTTTGGCCATAACTTTCGCATTTTTGGTTACTTGAATCATGTAATGTAAATAATCATCAGATAAAGCCTCTCTAAATGCAACGGCTTTTGCAGCGATTACGTGCTCTAAAGGTCCTCCTTGTGATCCAGGGAAAACAGCCGAGTCAAATAACGAACTCATTGGTCTAACGATACCTTTCATGGTGGTCACACCTAAAGTATTTTCAAAATCTTGCCCCATTAAAATAGCTCCTCCACGAGGTCCTCTTAATGTTTTGTGAGTGGTGGTAGTGGCTACATGTACATGGGGTAGGGGGTCATTTAATAACCCTTTTGCAATTAAACCCGCTGGATGAGCGATATCGGCCATTACAAATGCGCCAATTTCATTTGCTATACTTCTAATTCGTGCGTAATCCCAATCTCTAGAGTAAGCAGAAGCCCCACAAATAATAACTTTTGGTTTATGTGATTTTGCTTGTTTTTCGAGCATATCATAATCCACGGTTCCGGTTTCGCGATTTACCCCATAAAATATGGGGGTATACATTTTTCCTGAAAAATTTACTGGAGAACCATGTGTTAGATGACCGCCATGTGAAAGGTCAAACCCTAAAACGGTATCACCGGGATTAATCATTGCCATTAAGGCAGCGTAATTAGCTTGAGACCCACTGTGAGGTTGAACATTTGCCCAGGATGCTCCAAAAAGATGCTTTAGCCTATCGATGGCTAATTGTTCCACTTGATCAACAAATTCACAGCCACCGTAATATCTTTTGCCTGGGTACCCTTCGGCATATTTATTGGTAAGTACAGAGCCCATGGCGTCTAAAACGTCTTGGCTTACAAAGTTTTCAGAGGCAATTAACTCAACTCCCTCAATTTGTCTTTTTTTTTCCAGATCTATTAGATCGAATATTTCACTATCTCTATTCATTGATACCTCTTATTTACAATCACTAAAATGATGGCGAAGATAATGAATTAGGCAGATTTATGATTGGTTTGTCAGGGGCAAAATGATCGTATGGAGTATGATTTATATCACAAAAAAGACTAACGCATTTTCATACGTCTGGACCGACCATAAAACTCTTGTCTGCGCGGTATTTTATGTGATTTTCTTCTAGATCTAATTCGTTTACTGTAATAGAGCATTGTGGTAAAGTACCCGTCATTAGAATTAGGATTACCTCTTATATTTCCTTCCGGAAATGTAGGGTCTGCAGGGTCAGTATTCCACCCCCTCCAGGAGGCATTTATTCTGGATTCATCTCCATTCAAAGCGGCCAACTCCGGGTAAACGGTACTTACATCATCTAAATAATCAGTAAACGTTACTCTGTAATTGATATTGATTCCAAAACGGTGTACTCGATATCCAGAATATCTACCCTTAAGACTCACAAAAAAACCGGCAGAAAGTGGAATGACCATTTGAAGAGGAGCGTATTTTTTTTCTTCCCCTTCCGTAGCCAAAGGTCTCAGTTTAACGCGGCTACCTCCATTCAAACGAACGGGTTCACTGTAAGCTACGCCTAGACCAGTACCTACATGAACATGTAGATCGGCCATGTGTCTTTTTTTACCGCCTAAGTCATTGATTATGAGTGGGTGAAACTCCACCATTCCGATTCCTTCAAATAAATTATTTTCAAAGCTTAGATTCCGAGATTCTCTAGCGGTTCCTGGAGAAAGTTTGTCATCTCCAGTAATATTAATAAAGCTGGCTTGAACATTTACATACCATCTGTAATCAATATATTTTCTGCCAAATAGCGCTATGTTAAAACGAGTGGTGTTTAACATTATATCCGCAGGTCCCTTTTGACCATCGAATTCGATCCCTCCAATATCTCCAAAATAATTAGAAGTACCTAAACCACCCCCAATTTCCCAATTATATTGTTGCGCGTTACTAAAAAGTGAAACGCATACGAATAGAAG
>JBLFZF010000099.1:0-10973 GCA_047610145.1 Salibacteraceae bacterium
TTTTCAACTTTTCAGTTACTTTTATTATTCCTGAACTGTATAAAAAAAGCATTAGAAATAAGACCCCTATTGTGAGTGTGATAGCCTGCATAACTAAACCACCTTGACCCGACTGAGAGCCAATGAAGAACGAAATACTTCCTAGAAACAACCCTTGTAAAACGGCATAAATAGGAGCCGATATGGGCGCTATAGTTGGCTTAAAGATGGTCACTAAGGCAGCAATGAAGCCTCCAATACCACCAATCATCATCCACATTGTTCCTGGGTTTGACCAAGACCACATTGCACTTGCGAGCACTAATAAAGCCATCAGAATAGTTTTTTGAACCGTTCCCTTAACCGTCATAACTTGTAAATCTGTTAAGGCAGCAGAAGCTTTATTAAAAGCTTTGGTATTCAAAACTGGATTTGATGATTCTCTCATAGTACTATTTTAAGACAAAGGTGGTCAAAATGTTTCAAAAGTACGATTAGAATAATTCTTAATATTTGTTAAGTACTTAATCTAGGAAACCACCACACCTTTACATCTGTAAAATATTAAATTTGTAGACATAAATAATGGGCATGCAAGTATTTAAATTTGGTGGCGCATCTGTAAAAGATGCCGATGCCGTTAGAAATGTAACAACCATCCTTAACTTATACAAAGGAACACCGCTGGTGGTGATTATCTCGGCAATGGGAAAATCAACCAATGCACTAGAGGCTATTCATCAATCTGTTATTGAAAATGATGGAAAAGTACATCAACACATTTCCACCTTTATGCGTTTTCATGATGAAATTATTGACGACTTATTTAACCTAGATAGAATTTGGCTAAAAGAACATGTGGCTCATTTATTTACAGATGTTTTAGCCTTATCAGACAAAAGTTTTTCTGGAGACGCTGACCAACTATACGATCAAGTGGTGTCTATTGGTGAGTTAACCAGCACCTTAATCATTGACAATCATTTGAAATGCTGCGGACTTAACTCCATTTGGGCGGATGCAAGAACACTTATAAAAACAGATGGTAATTTCAAAGAAGGTCGCGTTAATTGGGAGGTCACAGAAAAGCAAATCTCCACGCAACTCTTACCAAATATTTCTGAAAGTAGCGTAGTTATTACGCAGGGCTTTATAGCGTCTAACGCTTATAAACAAACCACTACTTTAGGTAGAGAAGGCTCTGATTATTCGGCTGCTATTTTTGCGTATTGCATCCATGCAGAGAGCATGACCATTTGGAAAGATGTGCCAGGGGTTTTAAATGCAGATCCAAGAAAATACCCGGATGCTATTAAACTAGACGAAGTCTCTTTTAAAGAAGCCATTGAATTGGCATATTACGGGGCTTCTGTGATTCACCCTAGAACCATTCAACCGTTGCAACGGAAGGAAATCAAAATGTGGGTAAAATCATTTGTTGACCCGCAAGCCATGGGTACACTCATTAGCCAAGATGCGGTAACTAACGTTAGTATTCCATCTTACATTAACCAGACGGGCCAATGGTTAATCACTATCGCTACCCGTGACTTCTCATTTATTGTAGAAGAGCATTTGAGTCAGATCTTCGAACTTTTTTCAAAGCACAAAGTCAAAATTGACATTATGCAGAACTCCGCTATTTTCTTTACGGTAGCCGTTCACAATGTAGAATGGAGATTAAAAAATCTAATAGCAGATTTAAAAAGTATTTTCGAGGTTAAATACAATACCAACGCTGAATTAATAACCATTCGGCACTACAACGATCAAATTATTAAAAAGTTAATTGCGAATCGTGTGGTGTTTATGGAGCAAAAAACGCGCGAGACGTATCGTGTTTTATTAGGCGATCAATTGTAATCCTTTAAAAGCTATTTTCAGTACCTGAATTAAATTATATGCGTACCATCATTCAACGAGTCAGTTCGGCACATGTTCAAGTAGATAAAAAAACTATTGGTCGCATAAATCATGGATTTATGCTTTTGCTGGGGGTCGAAGAAGAGGATACTCTAGACGATGTGAAATGGCTTACTCAGAAACTTTGCAAGCTTCGACTATTTAATGATGCGGATGGTAAAATGAACCTCAACATAAAAGAGGTTGGAGGCAATATATTAGTTATTAGTCAATTTACTTTACACGCCAAAACAAAGAAAGGAAATAGACCTTCCTACATTAAAGCGGCAAGACCTGAAAAGGCGAATCACCTGTACGAAAATTTTATTGATTCCCTTTTCCATTTACTAGATCAACCTATACAGTCTGGAGAGTTTGGTGCTCACATGGAGATTACCCAAACTAACGATGGACCTATTACCTTATATATAGATACTAAAAACAAAGAATAATGGCTGGATTTACAGAGATTCAAACACAAGTAGACGAATGGATCAAGACAGTTGGAGTTCGTTACTTCAACGAATTAACCAACATGGCACAACTTACAGAAGAAGTGGGCGAGGTAGCTCGAATTGTTGCCCGTAGATATGGCGAACAGAGCGAAAAAGAATCAGATAAAAACAAAGATCTTGGAGAAGAGTTGGCCGATGTGATATTTGTTGCTATTTGTTTAGCCAACCAAACTGGAGTGGACTTAGAAGCCGCATTTCAAAATAAAATGGTTGTGAAAACTAAAAGAGACAAGGACCGTCATCAAAACAACCCAAAGCTGAAGTAACTTATTTTTGAGAAGCGCGTAACAAACGATCGTTTATGGCACGCCCTAAACCTTCGTTTGGCATTTCTTCTGTTAAGATAAACTCCACCGCTCTTGAATCTAGTTTACGTAAAGCCCCAAATAAATTCTTAGCTGCTTCTTGCATATCTCCTTTTGGCGATAGCGCCACTTGTTTCGTTATATTCAAGTTTTTAAACGTTCTTTTAAATGAAAGCACGCCAATTCTAGCTCTCGGAAATTTGCGAAGGTTATGATCAATGTTACCAATAATCACCTTCTTACCCGGATTATAATGACTCGTTAACATTCCCGGAGCATTCGGCTTATCGCTAGAAATCATGACCTCATCTACAGGTGAACCTAAGGTTTTTTCAATTTCTTCTACGGTAATTCCACCTAAACGAAGAACCACTACCTTACCATCTAAACAACTTACAATAGTAGATTCAATCCCTACTTTACAGTTACCGCCATCTAATATATAATCAACAGAATTACCTAATTGATTATTTACGTGAAAGGCTTGCGTAGGACTTGTATATCCAAATGGATTCGCACTTGGTGCCGCTAATGGAAAGTCTAATGACTTAATTAATTGCAATGACAAGGGGTGATTTGGCACCCTAACACCTACCGTATCCATACCTGAGGTAACAGATAACGGAATTTTATCATTCTTCTTCAGCACTAACGTAAGTGGACCAGGCCAATACGCTTTAGCTAATTTACGAGCTGAATCAGGAATCTCTTCCACGATTTGTTCTGCAAAACTTAAACTAGAAACATGTACAATAAGCGGGTCAAATGAAGGTCGTTTTTTTGCTTCAAAAATCTTGATTACAGATTCTTCTTTAAAAGCGTTGGCCGCAAGGCCATAAACGGTTTCTGTAGGAATTGCTACTAGTCCTCCGTTTTCTAATGCTTCTTTTGCTTCCTTAATATCTTTTCCTATCACTGCCATGTACTGCAAATATAGGTCAACAGAAAGACTTTGATTTCAAACTATACAGTTAAACACAAGTAATATTATGCCTTTTTTAAGGTGAAGGAGAAAACAGAACCTTCCCCAAGCTCACTCCTCACGTTAATGGCTTGATCATGAGACTCTATTATATGCTTCACTATAGCCAATCCTAAACCAGAACCTCCCGCATTTCGGGCTCTCGATTTATCTACTCGGTAAAATCTTTCAAACAATCGCGGTAAACTTTTTTCAGCTATACCTACTCCATTGTCTTCTACCTCTATTAATATGTTGTCATCCATATCATAGAACCTCACTTCTATCCAGCCTTCTGATTTACCATATCGGATAGCATTAGTCAGCAAGTTAGTGAACACTTGAGATATTTTCTCTCTGTCTGCCGACACTTTCAAGCGCTTATTCGGGTGAATTACACTAATCTTCATTCCTTTACTAGAAGCACGATCCTCTTGATAATCTGCCATTTCAACAGCAAAATCATACAAATCGAAAATAGAAGCTTCCAACGGTTCTTCTCCGGATTCTAAACGAGAAATTTTATCTAAATCGTTAATGAGGTAGATCAAGCGGTCCAGGTTTTTATCTGCACGAGCCAAATACTTGGTGTTGATATTAGGATCTTCCAAACCTCCCTCTAATAAGGTTAGCAGATAACCTTGCATATTAAATGCCGGAGTTCTTAATTCATGCGCCAGATTTCCAATAAATTCTTTTCGATATTGCGCTTGCTCTTTTAATTGGGCAATTTGATTCTTGCTTTCGCGAGCCCAAGAAACTACGTCTTTATTTACATCTCCTATAACATCTGTTTCAAAGTCCATTCCCTCTTGTGGAAAATTATTGGTTTTTAAACGAGATATCGTTTTATAAATAAGCTTAATTCTTCGGTAAATGAAAAATTCGATAGAGTAGTTTATCAAACGCCAGATACCATAAAACACCACTAGCATTATTGAAATAAACAAGGCTATTGGAAACCAACCATCCGTAAAATAAACCACCCAAGGAATCAGGGCAACACTAAGAATTGCATAAATGTAAAATGAAATTCTACGTGCTATGTCATGTGGAGATTCTTCCTTCATCGTTACAAAGAAAACAATTATGCACTAAACTTATACCCTACCCCTTTAATAGTTGTAATAAACTCACTTCCTAGCTTTTCGCGTAGTTTCCTGATGTGCACATCAATAGTTCGGTCACCTACCACTACTTCCTCTCCCCAAACGGAAGATAAAATTACTTCGCGCGTAAATACTTTACCTGATTTAGACATTAATAAGGCTAACAGCTCAAACTCTTTGCGCGGTAAAGAAAAACGTTCACCATCCTTGTGAACTTCATATCTTTCTCTGTCTATTTTTATTCCTGCTTCTGGTTCAGCCGCTTCTTCTTGCCCACCATTTCTACGTAATAACGCTTTAATACGGCTCACTAAAACTCTAGGTTTAACGGGCTTTAGTATATAGTCATCTCCTCCTGCATCAAAACCAGCAATTTGAGAATAATCTTCTCCTCTGGCGGTTAAAAAGGCAATTCTAGTGTTTTTGATCGATTCAATTTCTCGAATTTTAGTACAGGTCTCTACCCCGTCCATCTCCGGCATCATCACATCTAGAAGGATTAAATCTGGAATAATAGACTGCGCAATTTTTATAGCTTCCACACCATTGTTTGCTGTAGCTACCTCAAAACCTTCTTTAGCTAAGTTATATTCAATGAACTCCAATATGTCTGGATCATCATCAACCAATAATATTTTATGATTCTTCATCAAAAATTCTGTTATTAAAACGTTTCAAAATTAGAACAATAAAGAAGACTCAAAACTGATTCACGCCAAGAGAGTTTTAATTGATTCAAATTTAATGTTGTCTTAACATATCTCCATTTAGTTAACTCAAACTTAAAATTAATTTAAAGTCAGGGTGTTATTGCAAGTGTTCTTTTGCATCATCATTAGGGATGATTATAAATAGGTGTTCCTGTTTAACGGGTATTACAAAATTAAAAATGAAAAAAATCGGATTGTTAGTTGTAGGGTTAATTGTATCGATAGCCATGTTTGCTAACGGAACAATTACAGGAGTAGTTACAGAAAATATGGATGGCAAAACGGAGCCTGTTCCTTTCGCCAGTGTGTATTTATTGGGTACCACTATTGGTGGGATGACTGATTTTGACGGAAATTTTCAAATCAGCGCTCCAGTAGGATCGCACAAAGTAGTGGTGAGTTTTACGGGTTACGAAGCAGATACGCTTTCCTTAAACGTAAAAGATGGAGAATCGTACACCTTGAATTTTACTATGCGTCAAAAATCATTTTCTTTAAAAGCTGTTCAAGTGGTCGCAAAAGCTAATAGAGAATCGGAATCAGCATTAATGATGGATCGTCAAAACGCAGAAGGAATCGAAGAGAAAATTGGTTCTCAAGAATTATCAAAAAAAGGCGCGAGTGATGTCCAAGAAGGGTTATCCAAAATGTCGGGTGTTTCTCAAGCCGGGGCAGGAAGTATTTTAGTTCGTGGTTTAGGCGATCGGTATAACAATGCTTACTTAAATGGAATTCCATTGCCTAGTCCTGATCCAGATAAAAAAGTAATCCCATTAGACATTATACCCACCTCAGTGGTACAATCATTAACTGTTGCCAAAACCTTCACTCCCAGCCAAATGGGTGACGTTTCTGGCGCATCTATTAACATTGTAACAAAAGATTACCCCGAAGAGAAAACCTTTAATGTTTATGGTGGTATAGGAGGAAACACTCAAACTATGGGCAAAACTGCCATGAGTTATGAAGGCGGTAAACTAGATTATTTTGGTTTTGATGATGGAACACGCTCCGTACCATCTGAATTGAATACTGAATTCAATCAATTAGAGAATCCTTCCAAAGAATTATACAATAGTAACGATGCCGCAAAAAACCCAACCTATCCGGGTACTCCATTTGCAAAGAACTTTAATCCTAAAACGATTAATGCTCCAATGAACTCAAAGTTTGGTTTTAACCTAGGCAATTTTTATGGCAAAGACGATAACTCTAAAGGCTTTGGATTTGTGGTGTTAGGCTCGTTTGAAAACAAAACAAAAAACCTTTCTGGTGTACATCGTGTGGTAAACGCTCAAGACGCATTAATTATAGATTATACCTACAAATCAACCGTTCAAAGCACTAGAACTTCTGCTTTAGGTTCTTTATACTACCGTTTCAACACCAACAATAATATTAAGTTCAACACGATGTTTGTTAATCTATCGGATAACAACATTAGAGAAACAGATGGATACCATTGGGATTATGATAATCTAGGAGAAGTTTTTTCTAGACGTTACACGTGGGTTCAAAATAAATTATGGACAAACCAATTGATAGGAGAACATAAATTACTAGATGAAAAGTTAACTATCGATTGGAATGCCGCCTTTCAAATTACAGGGTCAAAGGAGCCAGATAGACGTCAGTTAATTTGGACGCATCAACCAGGGGATGATCGTAAAGATTATCAAATTTTCACGGATAATTTAGCCGATCAACATCGCTACTTCATGTACTTAGAAGAAAACGAATACAATTTTGCCGTAAATGGTAAATATGTACTCCAATCCGATTCTTTAGACCAGCCTAAAATGACGATTAGCGGAGGATACCAAGGAAGAATCAAATCCAGACAACAAGATTTCAAATTTTACTCACATAACCTAAAAGGTTTAAGCCCATCAAACGGGTTTGAAAGTGTAGATGCAGATAATCCAGACGCCTACATTAATAATGCGAATCATGCTGCTGGTTACTACAGTCAAAGAGAAGAATCTAGACCAGAATCAGCTACCGAAGGAACTTTAATTCTTCATTCGGGTTATGCCTCTTTAGACTACCACATCAATTCTAAATGGTATGTTTTAGGAGGTGTTCGAGTAGAAAAAAGCTATCAAGAAATACGGTACCGATTACAATCAAGTCCGTTAGACCCAGAATTTGTAGAAAGCTCAGTAATTGATACGGTGAGTATTTTACCAATGGCCTCAGTAAAATTTTCACCCAACTCCAAGTCATCTATCCGATTTGTGGCTTCTCAAACGGTTACTCGTCCTAACTTTAAAGAACTGGCACCGTTTCAGTACCGTGAATTCTTTGGTGGAAAAGTAAAACAAGGTAACCCTGACTTAAAAAACTCTAGTAATACAAATGTGGATTTACGTTTTGAACATTATCCAAACTCAGGTGATTTATATTCAGTGACTGTTTTCGGTAGAATGATTGACAGGCCTATTGAACAAGTAACCGTAGGATCTGCATCTGGTATTTTATTGACGTATCAAAATGCAAAATCAGCGCAAGCGTACGGAATCGAATTAGAATACATCAAAAAATTCAGAAACTTTGTATCCAAAGATTCTCCCTTACGTAATATCGCAGTTGGAGCTAACTTCTCTTACATTTACTCCTCCGTAGAAATTGATATCACCCAAGGAGTAACCATCAACAATCCGAATCGTCAATTACAAGGAGCTTCACCAATTCTAGCCAACATTGACGTATCGTACGAAAAACGTTTTACGGAGAAGTACAAAACTTCGGCTACCCTATCCTTCAACCATTTTAGTAAAAGGCTTTACGCAGTAGGACGTCAAAATATTGGAGATGCATACGAACAGTCCATCAACACTTTAAACTTCACATGGAGAAATGATATCGGCTCACACTGGCAATTCAATGTATCTGCACATAACTTACTCAATCCAGAGATTCAAGTCGCCCAAGAATCTACCCAAGGAAACGAAAGCACCATAGTTGATTCATACCAACGTGGTATTGATATAGGAGGAACATTAGTGTATAAAATATTCGCAAAATAAACCCGGGTCTGGCATAAAAAACAACTACACAATTCCTTAACATAACAGGGCTTTTAGTAATCATTCGTTAACAATGAATTAAGTCCAAAGTAACAGAACCCCCCGTTATTTGCATCAAGAATTAAACGAAAAAATAAAAATTAAATCATTCATTCAGATGAAAAAGTTTACCCAAATTGTAGGATTATTTGCTTTAACAGCAGTATTAGGATTGTCTTCTTGTAAAAAAGATGATGAAACAACCGAAACCGGATCTAGCACAACTTACACCGTTAGAGATGTAACTGTTGATGGCGTTGCATACAAACAAGTCCAAGGAACGATCAATGCAAATTACACGTTTACGGCCGCAGAAAACTGGTTGTTATCTGGAGGTGTTTTTGTAAAAAACGGAAACACCTTAACTATTGAAGCTGGAACCACTATTAAAGCAGCAGATGATGGCGCTACCGCTTTTTTATCTGTATCTCAAGGAGGTAAAATCATGGCACACGGTACAGCTACTGAACCTATTATTTTCACCACAGTAAAAGCAAGCCCTGCTCCTGGCGATTGGGGAGGTATTATTCTAAATGGTCGTGCACAAATTAATGTTACCGGTGGAACCGCTGAAGGAGAAGGTGGAACTGGAACTTATGGGGGTACAGATAATGCAGATAACTCTGGTATGATGCACTATGTAAGAGTAGAATATGCTGGTCGTATTTTAGGAACCGATAACGAATTGAACGGCTTTGCTTTTCAAGGAGTAGGATCTGGAACTGATTTAGAATACCTACAAGCATACAGAGGTGCAGATGATGGATTCGAATTCTTTGGTGGATCAGTAAACATTCGTTACGCCATATCTACAGGAAATCATGATGATTCATTTGATTGGACACAAGGTTGGACTGGTAATGGTCAATTCTTGGTTGTTAATCAGTTTACGGATAAAGGAGACAGAGGTTTTGAATGTGATAACAATGGCGATGATAACGCTGCCGCTCCGTTTTCAAATCCGACTTTATCTAACATCACTGTTTTATTAGTAGATGATGGAGATGCTTCAAACACAGGATTCCGTTTACGAGCTGGTACGAAAGGTAAAATATATAACGCTATTGTAATGAATGCTCCCAAGCACGGATTCAGAGTATCTGATGAAGCTCCTTCTACCCAAACGGCTGATAATATGGTCGATGGTTCTTTATTAGTAACTTCTTCTATCTCTTCTTCCACAAACGGAAACGGTTGGAAAGATTGTGATTTGTTTATGAACGATGCTAAAAACGCAGTGACTGATGCTTCTTTCTTAACAGGATATATCGGCACGTATACCGGCTCTGAGTCAACTGACCCTTCTACTTTAGGAACGTGGTTCAATTCAGCTAACTACATCGGTGCCGTTAGTTCTTCTGACGATTGGACCGCAGGTTGGACCGCCACTCTATAAGATATTAAAAATCTGTATATCCCTAAATATATAGACTCCGATAGAAACAGGATTCACGCAAGTGGATCCTGTTTTTTATTGACTTTTTTTTTGTTTTTTGGGCATTTCCTATTTCGCGAAACGCTTCATAGGTCGCGCTATCCGCTATATCTTTTATCGGTGCTTTAACCAGCACCAGCTAAAAGGATGCCGCTGCTATCCCTAATGCAAAATACCTACTTGCAATAAGCCAAACGCTAACGAGTTGACTTCTAAAATTGCTATGCAATAAGCCAAACGCTAACGAGTTGACTTCTAAAATTGCTATGCAATAAGCCAAACGCTAACGAGTTGACTTCTAAAATTGCTATGCAATTTTTCCACTAGGAGGAGGTTCGGGGATTAAAACGAATTGAAATCAATTTACTATATCACTAATTTTTTGCGTTTATCACCTACTAAAAGCACCATACACTCCTTAACAAACAACAGGTAAAGATGTCTAAACTATTTATTGCATCTATTCAGGACTAGGGTTGTTTATAATAGGCTCAAGGGTAACCCCTACATAATCAATACGGTTACTATGGCTGTTCCATTTAGACGATTGTGCCTGTGTATGTGAATAAAGAGAGCCACTAGTTCACTTAAAACGAGTACTTGTTTAAGTATCATAAAGGCATTAAATTAGGTTTATAGAAAAATATTGGTCTACATAAACCCGAAACACCCTCAATAACATAGTCCAATCATTAAAAAACCACAAAAAACCTAACTAGGGGATAGATTTTGGGGGTGAAAAAATCTAGAAGATGGCATCAACAAGACTCCAATTGAAGATTTAACCGCACCTCCTCCTGCACCCTAAGCGGGCTAAAATTAAAAAATCCCAAGTTGATAATTCAACTTGGGATTCCTATCGTTTTATTTTAATCTATCCGAATCAATCGAAGTCAGAAGTCAATTTGAAACGTAAAACACGACCGTTACCCGAATCTGCTACGTACAGAATTTCATTAAGATAAGCCACCGCTCTAGGGTTCTTAAAC
>JBLFZF010000100.1:0-10736 GCA_047610145.1 Salibacteraceae bacterium
TATTTTTTTGAAAGTTGTTTGGGGTAATATGAAACAGTTTATATGCTCATCGGTATTGATACTCGTTGCTTTTTTGTTGGCACCTGTATTGAACGCAAAAGACCAACCTAATTTAAAACCTACTCTTCACGAAATATGGACTGGTTTTACGCTGTCTAAAGATTTATCTAAAAAGTTTAGCGTTGATTTAGAAGATCAAGTTCGATTCAGTGAAGCTTTGGGAGGTTTGCGATTAAACTTTTTAGACCTGGGCCTGACCTATCGCATAAACAAGGTCTTTGACGCAAAAGTAAATTATCGGTACTCGTTTCGAAGTAACGTTAGAAACACCAAGAGGATTTCTTTTGATTTATCCTATAAGGTGAAAATTAAACCCGTGAAAGTAGAAATAAAAATGAGAACCCGCTTTCAAAACACCCAAGTCACCTATACCGGAGAGAGTACTAATTACCTTCGAAATAAATTGACGCTATATAAAAGCATTAGTAAAAAGTGGGAAGGGTATATGGCGTATGAAATTTTTCATAATATGAGTGATGAAAATGAACTTCATGCCACTCGTTTTGTGGTAGGAACTAAGTTCAAGCTTAACAAAAACTTGAAATTGAAAGCATTCCTTCAATATGATCAAGATGTGCATGGGAAATACCAACCTAAGCGATATGTACTTGGCGTAATGGGTACCTATGAATTTAAGTAGCTTTTCGGTAGGTATTCGGAGTTACTTCGGCCCCACTTTTAAAGGAGCCAATAAATACGCTAGGTTTTTAATACTTCAATAAATAAGAGATTTCTTGGATACTCAACTCCTTGTTTTTTAACTATTTTTTGGCCATTTCAAATCGCAATTCATTCCACATTTGTGTAAACGTAATCCCTTCTATTTTTAATTTGAGCGGCACCGTTCGGGTACCCCTATTTAAATGACTAGTCACTTGGTTTAAGTTAGGGAATTCAGGTGTTATTCGTCTTAAAACCGATTGTTTTACTACTTTTTTAAAGCCCTGCTCCCCTGCTATTCTATCCGATTGCGCCCCGAGTATTCGGAGTAAATGGTCATCGGCATTTACCCTCTTTTGCTCCACCTATTCAACCGGTAAAAGAATCCAAATATCTGGGGTGTCAAAAACAACAGAAATCAATAGCAACACAGATCCTTATTAAAACTCCGATAGATCAGGCGTGGCAGGTAATAATGCCAGTGGAATCTTACCCTAGTTGTAATCCATGTATACCCTCTATTACTGGAAACCCGCAGGTAGGAAAAAAATTAAAGATACCTATTCATCCGCTTAATAAAAGCCCCATGACCTTTGACCCGATCGTTCTCATTTGTGAAACGAACCAAGAACTTAGATGGAACGAGAAATTAGGGATTTCGGGCATTTTTTTGGCCCGCATTCCTTTCCATGAAAAGCGATGGGTACGCATTAAACAAAACGTATTCACGGAGAGGTATTTACAGGGGGGCTTTCCAAGCTAATATTCAACATGGCGGTCACAGTACCCTAAAAGGTTTTGAGTGGAGGAGTGAAAGCTTAAAAGCACGCGTATAAAACCAGTAACGCAGATATCGGTAGAGTCTACCTCATATCAGAACCTTCCTCCGTGCAGCAATGATCGGAGGAATTGCCATTTTTGGGAAGTCAACATTCCAATGCATCGAAGGGCATTGTGAAGAACTAAAGGAACCCTTCCATTTACGTCTGGCTTAAACCCTAAAATTTTGCTATTTTTAGACGTTCATTATAAACAAACATTATGGCTGAATTTTCAATCCAAGTTAATGGCAAAGCGCATCAAGTGCATGCAGATGCGGATACACCCTTATTATGGGTTTTACGTGATCATTTGCAGTATGTAGGCACCAAATATGGGTGTGGTATTGGACAATGCGGAGCTTGCACAGTGCATATTGAAGGCCATGCAACACGGAGTTGTAGCATTACCCTAGCCGAACTGGAAGATGCCTCTATTATTACCATTGAAGGTTTATCTAAAACGGGTACTCATCCGGTACAAGAAGCCTGGAAAGCAGTAGATGTGCCCCAATGTGGTTATTGCCAAGCCGGACAAATAATGACCGCAGCGGCCTTCTTAGAAACCAACCCGAATCCAAATACCGAAGAGATTAGACAAGCGATGCACGGAAACATATGTCGCTGTGCTGCCTATAATAGTATTGAAAAAGCAGTGGCAGTAGCCGCTAAATCCAATTAATTCTCACGTTAAATAGATACCATGAACAAACCAGATCAAATAGGATTTAGTCGGAGAGGATTTTTAAAAACAGCCGCGTTAGTGGGAGGTGGAATGGTTATAGGATTCAACTTCTTTACCTCTTGCGATAGCGATATTCCACTAGAGGTAATAGATCTCAACAACCTTAACTACAATGATTTCAATGCATTTATTAAGATTTCAAAAGAAGGGAAAGTTACGCTATTTTCACCCAATCCAGAAATTGGACAAGGTGTAAAAACATCTATGCCCATGTTAATTGCCGAAGAACTAGACGTGCCGTGGGAAGATGTTTTGGTGGTTCAAGGAAAGTGGGATAAAGATAATTTTCAGAACCAATTTGCGGGAGGTAGCGAAGGTATTAAACGTGCCTGGGAACCTTTACGCCAAACGGGGGCTACGGCTAAGCAAATGTTAGTTAATGCCGCTGCATTGCGTTGGAACGTAGCTGCCTCAGAATGTCATGTTGAAAATGGCGTAATCATCCATAGCAGTGGCAAAAAACTAGGTTATGGAGAAGTAGCGGTAGAAGCCGCTCAATTAGAGGTCCCGGAAGGCTTGACGCTAAAAGATCCAAAAGACTTTAAGATTATTGGACAAGAAATTGGCAATGTAGATATTCATCAAATTATTACCGGGCAACCCTTATTTGGAATTGATTATACCGAAGAAGGAATGGTTTATGCGCATGTATTGCGTCCACCCGCTTTTGGGCAAACGTTAGTAGATTATGATGCCGCAGAAACTCAAAAAGTAAATGGCGTATTATCGGTGATTCGGTTTGGCGATAAAATAGCGGTCATTGCAGAGAATAATTGGGCCGGTATCAAAGGACAAAAGGCATTGAAAGCCAATTGGAATTCGGAGAACGCCACTGAAAGCCATACGTTTCATGAAGAAACCATGATGCGCCAATTAGATCAGGACCCCACCGAAGATAATGGCTATACCAATATGCGCACTGATGGCAATGTTTCTATGGCGTTTTCGGAAGCCGATCAAATTATTTCAAAAACGTACACTACTCCTTTTAAGCCACATAACTGCATGGAACCTATGAACTTCTTTGCCCATGTAACAGAAGAAAAAATACGTTTGGTAGGTCCAATTCAAACACCAGAATGGACCGCTAACCGGGTGGCTACTTTATTAAATAGAGAGGTGAGCCAAGTTGAACTGAGTATGACCCGCATGGGCGGTGGATTTGGGAGACGTTTATACGGTGATTTTGCATTGGAAGCCGCAGAAATATCTAGCCTCATTAAAAAGCCTGTACAAGTCGTTTTTACACGCGAAGACGATATGACAGCCGGTACTTACCGACCTGCCATGTCTTATAAAATAGAAGCCTCTATAAAAGACCATTCCCTTACTGGATATTGTTTAAAAGAAGCAGGTATTACAGATAACATGTATGATTTAATTCCGAACTTCTTTCCGCAAGGATCTGTTGAAAATTACCGAGTGGATGTGGCGAATTACCAAAGCAACATATCTGTGGGGGCTTGGAGAGCGCCAGTAACCAATTTTCATGCGATAGCCGAACAATCCTTTTTTGATGCGTTAGCCACTGAATTGAACATAGATCCGGTTCAATTACGTAAAAATCTGATTTTAAAAGCAAAAGATAACCCAGATGAGGAGCGCTTGTATTCCCCAGATCGTTTTATGGGGGTTATTGACTTAGTGGTGGAAAAAGCAAATTGGGGAAATCCACCAGCGGGTCGTTTTCAAGGGTTCGCCTCGTATTTTTGTCATAATACGCATGTCGCTGAAATTGCTGAAATTGAAATGAAAAACGGAATACCCCTGATCAAAAAAGTGTATTGCGCTATTGACTGCGGTATTGTGGTGAATCCCTTAGGAGCTATTAATCAGGTAAAAGGCGGAATTATTGATGGAATTGGAGCCGCTATGTATGGAGAACTGAAATTTGTAGATGGGAAACCTCAATCTCAGAACTTTGATAATTACCGAATGATTCGAATGAATGAAACCCCAGAAATAGATATTCATTTTGTAAAAAACAACATCGCACCTACTGGATTAGGAGAACCGGCATTGCCCCCTATTGGCGCGGCTGTTAATAACGCTATTTTTGCGGCTACCGGTAAAAGATTAACCAAAATCCCATTCATACAATACTTTGAGTAACCCCATATGACGCACGAATTAAAAGAGATTATAGGCCATTACCAAAAAGCGAATTCGCAGGGGGTATCTTGCGTATTGGTTTCGGTGGTTGCACTGAATGGCTCCTCTTATCGTCAACCCGGGGTGCGCATGCTTATCGATTCTTCGGGTCAAATGACTGGGGCTGTGAGCGGGGGGTGCGTAGAACAAGAGATTTTACGTAATACGCCATCTGTTTTTACACGCAAAAGACCCGTCATGATTACCTATGATGGCCGGTACCGGATAGGTTGCGAGGGACTTTTATATATTTTAATAGAACCGTTTTCGCCAAAAGCCTATTTTATGGATGCGTTTAACCAAGCGATTGACAAACGTTTTTCAATAGAGCTTCACTCCTATTATAGCTCAAAAGTGGGGGAACAAACGGCTGCAGGAACTCAATTAGTGATAGATCAGATTCCATACGCGGTATCTGAAACCGTATGGAATAAAAACCAAACCTGTTTCTCTCAGGTTTCTCCCCCGTGTTTTAGATTATACATTGTTGGTGTGGAACATGACGCGCAGCACCTATGTGCACAGGCCGCTTTATTAGGCTGGGAAGTGGTTATACTAAAAAGTCTCGATCAGTTTCATAGCCATAAAGAATTTCCAGCGGCATGGCAGATACATGCGCAAGACCCAAAATGCCTAGGTGATCTTCCAATAGATGATTATTCAGGGATAGTCTTGATGTCGCACAATTTTGCCAAAGATTTAAATTACTTAATCCACTTAAGCGCATTGCCTTCACCCGCATATATTGGGGTATTGGGATCACATCAACGAATGGAACATTTACTTTCTGACTTAATTGATCGAAAAGAAAACGTGTCGGAAGAATTTGTTACCGTCATTCAAGGACCGGCAGGAATAGATATAAAAGCCATTACTCCTCAAGAGATAGCGATTTCTATTTTGGCACAAATCATTGAGAAATTGAGACGCATCCCCGCATTAAAACCTAGCCCAAACAATGTCATCGCCCATGAGTGCTAGAATAGCTATTGTGATTTTAGCCGCGGGAGAATCCAGTAGAATGGGCCAACCCAAACAACTGCTAAATTGGGGTTCTGACTCAGTCATAAACCACATGATCAAAGAAGCGAAAAAGGTGCCTTACTCCTCTTTAAATGTAGTGTTAGGGGCAAATTTAAAAAGTATAAAACAACAATTAGTTTCGGGAGTCCGCATCCTAGAAAACACGAATTGGAAAACCGGTATGGGAAGTTCTATTTCGGTAGCGACTCGCTATTTAAAAGATTCATGCGATGCTATTCAGTTTGTTTTGGTAGATCAACCCCAGGTAGAGTCTAGGTTTTTAACCGCCATGCTTCAGTCTTATTCTGAAAAAGGAAATCTCCTTATTGCCACGAAATACCCAGGTTCTATTGGGATACCTAGTCTATTTGACAAAAAGTACTTTTCAATACTAGCAGAATTAAGTGATACCGGGGCGAAATCTATGTTAGAGAAGTTAAAAGGAGAATTGCATACAGTTACTCCTATTCCTTTTTTTGAGGATATGGATACGATAGCTGAATATCAACATTTATTTAATCAGACATTTAAAAGGGATCCTACGGCTGAATAAGCGCCTATTCTTATACTGCTCCAACATATACCCAATGACCGTTTTCTCTTTCAAAAGTAGCGTTTTCTTCAATCACATTCAACGTTCCGTTTTCTATAAAGAAAGCTTTAAAAGCTACGGTTCCATACACAGAGTTAAACGCTCCTTTGGTAGAACTCACGACTTCTAATCTCATCCACTGCACCGACTTCGCCCAAATTGAAGTGGTCTTTTTGTCTGCACTATTCCTTTGGCTAGAGTGATGACTTTTAAACAGATACTCCCCATCACCTAATGTAAAGGCGGAATACCTCGAACGCATTAAATCTTCGGCTGTTTTCGCACGATGAATATTCAAATGTACCCGTTCACAACACGCTGAATAGCGAATACTTCTCCCACAGGGACAGTTGACTTTAGTGCTTTTTACTGGAGATTCATCCATCCTTTAATCGTTTTTTCATGTGATTCGATATACGTATACCCCAATTGAAACATTTCATGAAGCGTCTCTTTATTAAAGTCAAATGTACGGTAGCCGACTAGTTCTTTCGGACAAATTCCGATGGCACACTTTTTAAGCTTATCGTATTCTGCTTGAGAACCTTGAATATCAATCGTTCTAGATAAAATATCAGTGGTGGAGGACACCTCTTTTCGCTTCAAGGGTTTAATCGGACTTAAATACATTCCTATTACCTTATCGCAATGTGGATGTATGAGGTCTACCGGGAAATTATTCAAAATTCCCCCATCAGAATATAACACGCCATCAATTTCTATGGGATTAAATACCCCCGGAAAGGCAGCCGATGCAAGTACCTTATTGTATAAACTCCCTGAATTGAAAGTGACTGATTTTCCGCTGAGCATATCAGTAGCGGTAATCTTTAATGGTATCTGTAAATCTTCAAAACTATCTTTCGGAATATGCTTCGCTAATGTTTCTTTTAGAACGGGTGTGTTAATTAACCCGAGCCCACCAGACCAGAGACTAACTGAAAACGGACGTTCGTTTAAAAAGAACTCCAGTATTTCTTGACCACTTTTACCTGCCGCATACAAAGCCCCCACAATAGCGCCTGTGCTAGTTCCGCTAATCATATCAGGATGAAACCCAATTTCATCAAAAAAATGAATCATACCCGCATGAACCGCACCTTTTACCCCACCGCCTGACATGGCTAATCCAATTTTATTTTTCACTTTTAACTATTTAATAAGGTCAAAACCTGGTGCATCTTATCGTGTGAATACGCATTTAACTTTTGATGGGTAGGCATCCAACCGAGCAAAAATCGAGTGAAATCAGCCCAAGCGAACGGATACAAATCCCTCCACTCCTTTTCCAGTGCATCCACACGAATTAATGGATGAAATAACTTCACTGACTTGCTCAATTCTAAAAAGTAATACGCTAATAGCTCTTCTTCTGAGGACTCTAATTCATTTTCTAACAAACAACTACTCAAAAAGTAAGCTACATCTTTCATTCCGCAACCTCTTCCAATATATTGAAAATCAACTGCCGCTGCCTCAGTACCA
Organism: Salibacteraceae bacterium; assembly: GCA_047610145.1. Taxonomy (GTDB): domain Bacteria; phylum Bacteroidota; class Bacteroidia; order Flavobacteriales_G; family Salibacteraceae; genus CAJXZP01. The sequence goes on from JBLFZF010000100.1 coordinate 7,535, forward strand.
CTCGTAGAAAAACAAAAATTGGCAAGTTTTGCATCGCCATGAACCAAGGTGCTATACGCTGCATTATTTAGTTTTTTATCTATAGGTTTAGCTGCTTTACGAATACTTTCAGTCGCTATTTCTTTCCATTCCTCTGGGCGTGTATCTAAGTGCCAATAGGTACCTATGTCCCATAACCCATTTCCTTTTGAGTTCATGTAAAACCCATGAAACTGGGCTAACCAAGATAATACTACATAAACCTCCTGTAATTTTAATGCTGTTTTCCGTACGGGAAAACCACGTATCACCAGATCCTCTAAAATCAAACAATGCTTATTTTTTTGAGACAAAATCCCAATACATTTTGGAATCCCATATTTAGAAAAACCTTCACTGTAACTAGCATACCATTGTAATTCTACTTCGTAAGATTTAATTTTTCGTTCATGAGCAAAAGCCGTATCCCAGCCCCGAGGGTGAGAGTTAGCTGATTCTAAATCTATATATTTCACTACTACCGAAGGTATAGCCGATCCAAGTAGCTGTATGCGAGTAATTTGTCCGTAACCACTCCATAATTCTTGAATAACTTCTATTTTTCCTACAGACGTGGCTTTCGTTTTCGCTAAAATGAATGCGACAAAATGATCTTCCATCAATGATTGATATTGCACAACAAAGAAATCAATACTTTTCTATCTTTGAACATTACTATCAAAAAAGACAAGAGATGAACAAAGAAACAAACTCACTAAATTGGTTTGAAATTCCGGCATTAGATATACATAAATCAAAATCGTTTTACGAAACTATTTTCAAAACAGAAATGGATTTATCTAAAAATGAAGATACCGAAATGGTGTTTTTTCCTTGGAATCCAGGAAGTGGAAAAGCAAACGGATGTGTTGTTCAAAGTCCGAACCATACACCTAGCGCATCCGGTTCAATTATCTATTTAAATGCAGACCCTAGCCTTACTCTCATTGTAGACCGCGTAGAAAAAGCAGGTGGAAAAGTAATGGTTCCTCACATGAATATTGGCGAGCACGGACATATAGCTTTAATTCTAGACACCGAAGGAAATCAAGTGGGTTTGCATGCAAATGCCGAATAATTTAGAATACAATAGAAATAAAATTTAGGGAGTTTCTTCTTTTCTTAAAGAACCTCCCTTTTTTATCCTACCTAACGCATTTATTAAAGGCTATTTGAAAATAGAGAAATCTGATTTTAATGGACGCTATAATTGAAGTCAGAACAACTATTTTCGCAAAAAAAACAGGTACTATGTCAACATTCATTAAACTTATATGGGATTTCAGAGGTTCTAATGCGCAACCTATTGCAGAACACCACAGAATTCATTTAGAAGAATTCATAAAAAAAGAGGGACTTGAATTATTGGAAACAGGCGTTCATAAAATGTCAGTGGCCTATTCCATCGCTTATATGCACGTTTCAGAATCAGAAATGCTAAAGGTACGCGATGCATTAAAACCGCATAGAGGCGAAAGAATTACGGTATAACACGCCTATACCTCGCTATACCTAAACATTTTAACGCTAAATATCTCCACTTTTTCTTTCGTGAAAAATAGTTACATTTACTCTGCCAAGTATCAACTCGGGATAAATGAATTATTGGAAAAAGTGAAAACTTCGAAATCTCATATTGCTATTATTGTTCTGGCTGCAGATCAAAAGAAGGGAGTTCATAAGACCATGCCGTTGCTGCCTTGGGGACATTCTACCTTATTGGGTCATATTCTTAAGGAAGTAGTAAAGACCCAAATAAACGACTTATACGTAGTTCTAGGGCATGATTACTCATCTGTTTTTGAACGGCACAAGCACTTTCCGGTGAGATTTATTCATAATACCCATTTTAAATACGGAGAACACACCTCTATTCACGAAGCAATAAATGAAATCAAGACCTTACCCTTGGATGGAGTGTTGTTTTTACGCGCAGATCAACCCGAATTAGATCATGTGCATTTAAAAAAAATACGGACTTCATTTTCTGAAGATCGCCATAAAATAATCGCTACTCAACATGGAAATAAGGTAGGCTTACCGTGCTTATTTGATGCCTCCTATTTCAAAACATTGCAAGAAATGGCTTCTGTTAATGAGAGTCTTACGTTGCAAATTCAGAGAAATTTGGCGCATACATTGCTCATTCCAACCGCACATAGTTTTCATACTATTGATACTTGGACCAAGTACCTGCAAAAACATAAAGACTGGTTTGGAGAAATAAATCCAATATAAGTTTTAATGAGACACCACTAAAACCCCGGTTTGAGTAGCATTAGATTCCTCCGAATAGAGCTGAATAAAATAATATCCAGAATCCCAATTGGCGACATTGAGAATGAAAAAATCTGCGGCCGTGTTTCTACTATAAACGGATTGGCCCGCTAAATTTCTAATAGATAATTGAAACGTATTTTTTACCGGATTTATGAAATGGATTTCAGCTTGTGCATTTGCTGGATTAGGAAATACGTGTGCTTTTCCTTCCGGAATATCTCGAATAACGACATAAATAGGCTCTGTAAATCCATACCCGCCTAACTCTAACTTATAAAAAGTACGGCCATTTATTACTGGATTCTGATCTTCAAACTGATACGTTACTGGCTTAGAGTCACTTCCACAAACACCTGCAATATTTCCGATTACTTCATAATATACGCTATCTGTAGAGCGCAATACATCCATACCATTGCAGGTGCTTCCAGAACTGATTACACAGGTAATTTGAACCGATTCGCTCCCTACTATTGCATGAAATCGATCTAATAGCGGATGCCATTCTTGTGAAGTACCAATAACTGATTGCCCAACAAAAAGGATACCGAATACGATGTATTTAATTAGTTTCACTCTATGTCAATTTTGAAAAGGTAAATATCCATAAAAGTAGAGAGCCAATTTGCAAATTAGCAGACAATTCCCACTTATTTTAATCTTTTGCAACTTTTACTCCTCGTCTCCCTAGAACATTTCATGGGTAAGATGTATTCTTCACCAGCATTGATTTCAGCTCCATTAATTGGCTTTGCAAGACCCAATTAAGCCACACACACACACACACACACACACACCGCATGCCACATGCCGTTTTCACCGAATGGCTGCGCTTCCTTTCTTGTCCGAATTCTGAATCCAACGCGCTCATCTCTTTGAGCGGTGTGGCTTTTTTGCATTTCCA
>JBLFZF010000101.1:0-10701 GCA_047610145.1 Salibacteraceae bacterium
ACGCTTCTTTAAACTCTATTTCTAAACGACTGGGTATAACAATTTCAACAGCTGTTTGGCTTTTTAATTCATTCATAAAAAAAGAATTAAAAACACCTCCACCAGTAACCAATACATTTTTAATAGCAAATAGCCGGAACACTTCTGCTATTTGATAGGTGCAATGTGCTGTTAACGTTCTTAAAAGTATGGCCGAATTATTTCCTTTCAGCAGAGGGTAAACATGTTTCTCTACCCATTCCACTCCTAGCGATTTTGGAATTGGACTTTGGTAATAGGCTAACTCATTCAATTTCTCTAACAAGAGTAAATCGATATTTCCACTCTTTGCTATTTCTCCACCTGCGTCATAATCCACCCCTATCAATTTAGACACATGGTTTAACACAATGTTAGCCGGACCAATATCAAAAGCTATTCGATGCCCATTCCGATTAAAAGAAATATTAGAAAATCCGCCAAGATTCAAACATGCGTCATAATCAGAAAACAACAACTGATCGCCAACAGGAACCAAAGGAGCTCCTTGACCTCCCAATTGCACGTCTTGAGTTCTAAAATCATTTACCACCTTAATTCCCGTTTTCTTACTCAACACCTTTCCACTACCAATTTGAACCGTAATTCCTTTTTCTGGCAAATGATGAACGGTATGACCGTGACTTGCTATAAAATCTACACTTTGAACTTTTGGAATAGCCAGGAATTTGTTCACCTGCTCTGCTAATAACGCTCCATACTCCAGGTCCAAAAAATCAAGTTGATCCGAAGACAAATTTCTGGCTGAATTTAATTTAGCCAACCAATCACTGGAATATGTGTACGTCTCGCCCGCTAATAAATGATACGTCCATTTGCCATTTATTTCTGATAACTGGCAATAAACCAAATCCAACCCATCCATAGAGGTTCCTGACATTAACCCAATTACATTATACTTTACAGCCATTTAGTTGCTTTATGATATAGGAATATTACTCAATGAATCGTATTTTTGCCACCTATAGATTTTAGAAAATTATAACGACAAAATAATGGATTTTCAGTTAACAGAAGAGCAATTAGCAGTTAGAGATGCTGCCCGTGATTTCGCCCAGAACGTGGTCGCAAAAACAGTATTAGAAAGAGATGAAAACCAACGTTTCGGAGAAGATGAGATTCGTCAATTAGGAGAACTTGGATTCATGGGTATGATGGTTGATCCAAAATATGGAGGTAGCGGAATGGATACGGTATCGTACGTATTAGCCATGGAAGAAATCTCTAAGGTGGATGCGGCAATCTCTGTAACTATGTCAGTAAACAACTCATTAGTATGTTGGGGTATAGAGAAATATGGAAATGAGGAACAAAAAATGAAATTTTTAGTCCCTTTAGCTTCGGGTAAAAAAATTGGTGCATTTTGTTTATCAGAACCTGAAGCCGGTTCAGATGCTACATCTCAAAGAACAATGGCTGTAAAAGATGGTAACGATTACATCATAAACGGAACAAAAAACTGGATTACTAATGGTAGTAGTGCTTCCACTTATATTGTTATTGCACAAACCAACCCAGAATTAGGTCATAAAGGGATTAGCGCTTTTATAGTAGAGCGAGGAGCAAAAGGATTTCTAGTTGGCGCTAAGGAAAATAAATTAGGAATTAGAAGTTCTGATACCCATACTTTACTTTTTAACGACTGTAGAGTTCCAGCTGAAAACATGATTGGAGAAGAAGGTTTTGGATTCAAATTTGCCATGATGATTTTAGAAGGCGGAAGAATTGGAATTGCCGCTCAAGCCTTGGGTATAGCTTCTGGAGCTATGGAGACCTCTATAGAGTATGCTAAAACAAGAACTGCTTTTGGCAAGCCTATCTCAGAGCACCAAGCTATTGCGTTTAAATTAGCTGACATGGCAACTTCTGTTGAAGCGGCTAGATTACTATGTTTACAAGCTGCGTACTTAAAGGATCAACACTTACCGATTACCAAAGCAGGAGCGATGGCTAAAGAGTTTGCCTCTCGTGTAGCAATGGAAGTAACTGTTGAAGCAGTTCAAGTTCATGGTGGATACGGATTTGTGAAAGAATACCACGTAGAACGTATGATGCGTGATGCTAAGATCACTCAAATTTATGAAGGAACTTCAGAAATACAAAAAATTGTGATTGGAAGATCTATCTTAAAATAGGCTTACAAAATATCTTTAAAGGTTTCCATACGCATTCCGCGAGAACCTTTCAACAGAATAATCGCTCCTTCGGGGGCGATTTTTTTGATATACACTTCCGCTTCTTCTTTTGTAGAAAAAACATTCCTCTTATGCGTAGTTTTCGCATAATGCTCTCCTACAAATATGGATTGATCAAAACAAAAATTAGTCACCACTTCCGTCATTTCCTGGTGTTCCGCTTCACTGTATCTGCCTAGCTCAAACATATCGCCTAATAGCACCATTTTCAATTTACCCGTATTCATGGAAGCTAAGCTTTTAACGGCTTCTAATACGGAAGATGGATTTGCATTATACGCATCCATAATCAACGTGTTTTTAGCGGTCACAACCACCTGAGAGCGGTTATTATCAGGCAAGTATTGCATCAAAGCGGTAGATATATCCGATAAGTCAACTTCAAAGTATTTGCCAATACAATACGCCAATTTAAAGTTGTTGAAGTTAAAGCCACCAAACAACTGGGTCACCACTTCATTATTCATCTCATCCTGAAAAACAACAACTGGATCAGCACGTAAAAAGGTAATATTTGAAAACGAATTTTCTAAACCATACGTAACTTGATTCGCTACATGGCCAACCATATCAAAAACTAATTCATCGGCTTGATCAACAAAGGCTGTTCCTTTGTTTAGCGCTAAATAATCAAAGACTTCTTTCTTGGCCGAAATATTTTTTTCAAAACTCCCAAAACCTTCTAAATGATCTTTACCTACATTGGTCACAAAACCAAAGTTAGGTTTGGCTATTTCACATAAAAACGCCACCTCATTAGGATGATTATCCCCCATTTCAATCAGCGCCAATTCATGCGCATCTGTTATGGATAATAAAGTCAAAGGCACCCCAATATGATTATTCAAATTACCTTTAGTGCAAGCCACCTTATATTTTTTAGACAGGACTGAAAATAATAGCTCTTTAGTAGTTGTTTTGCCATTAGATCCGGTTACCGCAACTACAGGAATAGACAACTGATTGCGATGAAATGCAGCAAGTTCTTGTAAGGTTTCTAAAACAGAAGCAACTAAAATAGTATGGTTAGACGTTTCATATTCTGGTTCATCAATAATGGCAAATTTTGCACCTTGAGAAAGGGCTGTGGGTGCAAATTTATTTCCATTGAAGTTCTCGCCCTTTAATGCAAAAAACATACTCCCCAATTTAATATCGCGCGTATCTGTACACACAATCCCACTCTGGGTAAACAAATCATATAATTCTTCGATACTCATCATACTCCTACACTTTACAGTCCCAAAAATAACCCACAAAAAAGCCCCGCAATGCGAGGCTTCCTTTTATTTTATTTATTGACCTACTATCTAGAACCTAATCCAGTAGGAGACCCCATTCTATCCATAGCACATCTAAACCCAATGTAGTCTGTAGATAAATTCTCATCTAAAAATCTTCTAGAACCTGGGTGTAACCAATACGCTCTATCTTTCCAAGACCCCCCTTTAAACACACGTGAATGATCTGTAAGTAATGATGTTACACCATATTCATACATGCCATTTGATTCTGTTCCATCTACTTCTGCATCTCCACTCCATACATTATCGTTTATCTGGGTTTCAAAATCACCATCTAAATAGTTAATGTTGTCTGCTCGTCTATAGTTTCTTCTATCCTTAGCATCCTCTAACTCCACATCTTGATAAATCATGCGACCTAATGAATCTTTTTCCGCAATATACCCATCCTCATCACGAGAAATTTTCTGGTATTTATTACCCCTAAATGATCTGAAGTCAGTTTCATCTTCGGCTGTATTTGCTCTATAGACATCCATAACCCACTCGTTTACGTTACCTGCCATATTATACAATCCGTAATCATTTGGCCAGTACTGGTAGACCGGAGCTGTAATATCTGCGTTATCATTCAATGCACCCGCAAGCCCCATATTATCGCCTCTACCTCTTTTGTAGTTAGCCAACATTGCGCCCATGAATGCTTCTTCTGGATTTCTCATCGCATGACCATTCCATGGCCATTGTCTTTTTTCAATAATATTTTCACCGTAAGAATTTCCAATCATTCCGTACGCAGCATATTCCCATTCCGCCTCCGTTGGTAGTCTATATTTTGGCAAAAGAATACCATCTTCCATTTTCACATTTCTATACCCTGGACTGTTTGGACCTTCCCAATCTACTCCATCTGTATTACGATCACCCTCATATTGACCATATAAATAGGCATCTGTATTAAAGTTATCGTCAGATACTTGATTTGGGTTATGATTATAGAACCCTTCTCTAATCATAATTTGCTCGTTTACACGATCAGTTCTCCACGCACAAAAGTCTGTTGCCTGTTTCCAGCTAACACCAACCACAGGATAATCTCTAGTAGCAGGATGACGCAAATAATAGTCAACGTACGGTTCGTTATACGCTAATTTATCTCTCCAAACTAAAGTATCTGGCAATGCATTTTCATACACCTCTGGATAATCATCTGAATAAATTCTTTTCACCCAATACAGGTATTCCAACCAATCTAGGTTTTTAACCTCTGTTTCATCAATGTAGAATGTAGAAACAGATACACGCCTTGGAGTATTCTCCCAATTATGCATTACATCATCGGTTACCCTACCCATGGTAAAGGTTCCTCCTTCCACAAGCACCAAATTTGGTCCTGTTTCTTGCTCAACAAATGGAGCCTTTTGAAAGTCACCGTTGTCTTTATTATCGTAATCCCAACCTGTAACCGAAGATTGTTCGTAATTACAAGAACTAACTACCATAGAAACAGTGGCTAAAGCTAAAATCGTTTTTTTCATCATGCTTATTTTGTTACGCTATAACGTTGCGGTAAAAATAATATTTTATCAAACACTACCAACTTGGACATTGAAGTGCTCTTATTTTTGTTTTCTTAGTTCTACATTTCAACATAAAGCCGAGAGATAACTCATGCGCTCCGCCTGTTGTACCGCCTAGTTTAGAAACGGTTATGTCATAACTATATCCAAATTTAAAATTATCGTTTTGTAATCCTACCAGTGCAATAATAGCATCTCCATTCTTCATAGAACTATATCTGTACCAAAAACCAACAGTAAAAACACTCATTCTACCATACATACCCACATTCAATTGAGATGAAGGCCCTTGACTCATGTAAATCACATTTGGTGAAATAGATCCTTCTTCTGGATGTCTTTTGTCTACTGCAAATGTAGCCCCTGCTTGAAAAGTATATCTCCTATACAAGGTAGCATCATCATTTCCAAAGAAACTTTCTGAAGGTTCGGCCAAATGGTGAACTGCTCCACCAATAAACCAATCTGCACTGTATAGTAATGCCCCCGCAGAAAAGTCTGGTGCGTTTACCTTTGCATCTCCAAAAGGTTCATTTGTAGAATAAATAAACCCATATCTTTCATCAATCATATCTCCAAAAGTCAGGTCATCCCACTCTAAGGATTTCTGCCAATAAGAACCTTGACCACCAAATTTTAGCGATAAATCTCTATTGATTTGAATAGTGTAAGCATACGAAATGGACGCATTAAAAGTCTTTATCGTACCGTTGGCCGCATTATCTTGAAAAACCTGAACTCCTAAACCACCTTTTAAAAAATCAACATATTGATCTGCAGAAACACTATATGTCGTAAATCCACCGGGCAACTTAGGCCACTGATTCCTATAATTCATCACGATTCTCGGACAAATTTCAGAGCCTGCAAATGCAGGGTTCGTGTACAATGGATTTGCATAAAATTGCGAAAACTGCGGATCCTGTGCATTCGCACTAGACGCTAGTCCAACTACCATTAAAAGCAATACCCCAATTTGACGAATACCTATCTTATACATAAATAAATTGTTATTCAATTTTTGTTGCACGTGGCAAGTATAGCGAATTATTTTTACTTGTGAAACCAATATTTCTCATCAAATAGAACTTTGGCAATAATTAAACTATACTTTCGTTTTTAAGCCATAAATGATAATTAAAATATCATCCAAAGTTTCAAATAAACGTCAAATGAAAAAAATATTGCTTTCCGTTTTTTTACTTGCTGCAGTTTCTTCCCTGCACGCTCAGCTGGAGGCTATTGATACTCAAATCAATGGTGTAATAAACATTAACTGGACGGAACCAATTGAAATAGAAAATTTTGATGAATCAAAAATAATTTCTCCCCACTTTGTAGATGCTATATACGCTTACAGAAAACATTCGTTACCTACTTTTGAAAAAGTAGTGTACTTAAATAGCTCAAGTAACACGGCAGAAACCATCATTAGAATTGACTCTACATCCCCGTTATCTCTTTTAGAAGCTCAAGATATTAACCTAGATCAAGTGGAAACTGAGTTAAACATCCAAACGACTGTAACTTGGTACAGAAAAAAACCTATTGCAGCTTTTTCTTTTCTTCCTATATATAAGGACCCATCCTCAGGAGAAGTTCTTAAGATCACTTCTTTTTCGTATGAAATAATACAAAGCGCCAACAGAAACACTAGAGCTACTCAAAGTAACTATAAAGTGAATTCAGTTTTAAGATATGGTAATTGGGCCAAAATAGGCACTACTGCAGACGGCATATATCAATTAACATTTAGTGATTTACAGTCACTCGGAATGCCCACAACCGATCTGTCTTCAAATTCAATCCGTGTTTTTGGAAATGGGGGTGGTTATTTACCTTTTAACAACTCTGAACCTAGGATTGACGACCTTGAAGAAAACAATATTGAAGTTTTTGATGGCGGTGACGGAGTATTTAATACCGGTGATTATATTCTTTTCTATGGTCAAAGCCCACATCGTTGGAAACCTAATGGTAACCGTTTTAATCATTATACTCATATTTTTTCTGATACCACGTATTATTTTGTAACCACCGATTATAATATTGGCACGCCTAAAAGAATTCAAAAGAAGGCGGTTATCACAGCTCCTGCTGATATTACTGTTTCTGAGTTTAATGACTTCCAATACCATGAATTAGATCTAGAAAATTTCGTGAAGTCGGGCAGAGTCTGGTATGGCGAATCTTTTAATTACACCAAAGATCAGTCATTTGGCTTTTCCTTTCCGAACGCTATAAAAAACACTGCAAACATTAAGTCGAGACTTGCATTTAGAGTGATTCAAAGATCCTCTACCTTTACTATGGCAGTTGGCGGAAATACAATACAAACGCTTTCACACCCGGGGGTAAGCGGAGGGTATTATGCAGAGTATGCAGGAGTTAAAGCGGGAATTGATAACTTTACCCTACCCAGTGACAATTTTGAAGTAGAGGTAAACTTTAGCAACCCGAGTTCTTCTGATAATGGGTGGATTGATTACCTGGAAATTAACTGTGAACGACAACTAACCTTTACAGGAAACCAAATGACGTATAGAAATTTGGAATCACAAAACGCGAGTATTATTCAGTATAACCTTTCCGGAAATAACTTTCGTGTTTGGAATGTTACTGAGCCAACTAATGTTATTGAAAACACACTCTCCAATAACACCCTAAAAGAAAGGGGGGGGCAATTAAATGAATTTATTGCATTTAATACCTCTAGCTATCTTCAACCTACAAAATTTGGGAAAGTAGCCAATCAAGATTTACATGCAATTCAAACAGCCGATTATATTATTATTACTCATCCCAATTATATTAACCAAGCGAATCAATTAGCCAATTACCATAGACAGTTTAGTAAGTTGAACACTTACGTAGTCACCACCCAGCAAGTATACAACGAGTTTTCCAGCGGCTCACAAGATATTACGGCCATTAAAACCTTCAATAAAATGCTGTACGATAGAGCAGGAAGTGACCCAGACAAAATGCTGAAATATGTTTTACTCTTGGGAGATGCTTCCTATGACTACAAGTATCGAAAATCAAATAATACGAACCAAGTACCTTCCTACCAATCAAATAACTCTAGACATCCTCTCGAGTCTTATGTGTCGGATGATTATTTTGGTTTTTTAGATGATAACGAAAGTGACGCGCTTAATTCCTCCTTAGATATTGGGATTGGAAGAATTATGGCTAATAATGTTACCCAAGCTCAAGACATCGTAGATAAAACAATAAACTATATGTCATCTTCACAAGGCTTGAGACCTTGGCGAAATAATTTAACCTTTGTTGGTGACGATCAAGACGGAAATTTACACATGGCCCAATCAGATCAATTAGCGACTAAAATGGACACTGATTATTTTGATTATAACGTAAACAAAATTTACTTGGATGCCTATCAACAAATCAGTAACGCTGGAGGAAGCACCTATCCCGATGTCAATACAGCTATTGATCAAGCGACAGACAATGGTAGTTTAATCATTAACTATGCTGGTCATGGTGGCGAGCTAGGATGGGCTCATGAAAGAGTTTTAGGTGTCTCTCAAATTAAAGGGTACTCGAACAAAGAGGCTTTAGCATTATATGTAACTGCTACTTGTGAATTTAGTCGATACGATGATCCCGATAGAACTTCTGCCGGAGAATTTGCTTTGTTAAATCCAGCAGGTGGCGCTTTGGCACTATTAACTACCTCCAGACTGGTATTCGCAAATGAAAACTTTGTTTTAACCAAAAGATTTTTTTCCGTTGTATTTGAGCAAGTAGGTGGGCAAAGACCTAGATTAGGCGATTTACTAAGAATTTCAAAAATAGCAGGTTCTTCTATCAATACCAGAAACTTCACACTGTTGGGTGATCCAGCGGCTATGCTAGCCTACCCAGAATACAAAGCTCAAACACAAACCGCACCTGACACATTGAAATCTCTCCAAGAGATAACAATTACCGGAATAGTAACCGATGCGTTCAGCCAGAAAATACCTAATTTTAATGGCGTCATTTATCCCACCATCTATGGACAGAAAAAAATGAACTCCACCCTCAATAATGATAACAATGGGGTTATGCAATTTGAAACGCAACAAAACGCATTATTTAATGGAAAGGCATCCGTAACGAATGGCGAATTCCAATTTTCTTTTATTGTGCCTAAAGACATTAATTTCAAGTACGATAAAGGAAAAGTCAGTTACTATTCTGAAAACGGAGTCCTTGATGCCTCTGGATCAGATAGCACTATTATCATAGGTGGACAAGATGGAGATCCAACAGCAGATCAAGTAGGACCAACTGTTAATTTATGGATGAACGATGAATCGTTTATTGTAGGTGGTTTGACCGATGAAAGCCCTAAGATTTTCGCTAAAATTTATGATGAAAGTGGAATTAATACAGTAGGTAACGGAATTGGACATGATATTGTAGCTACCATAGATGAAAACACATCCAATGCTATTACTTTAAACGAATATTACGAATCCGAATTAGACTCCTATAAAAATGGGTCTTTATCCTATCAGCTTTCAAATTTATCAGAAGGTAAACATACCCTTCGACTAAAAGTTTGGGATGTTTACAATAATTCTAGCGAAGCATTTACCGAGTTTGTAGTGAGTAAATCTTCGGGCTTCGATATTGAACACGTTTTAAACTATCCGAATCCTTTCACCACTAATACCGACTTTTATTTTGATCATAATGCCCTTGGACAGCAACTAACCATTCGGGTACAAATTTTCACCGTATCGGGTAAACTTGTAAAAACAATTGATCATTCGGAAATTTCTGAAGGCTATAGAGCCGGTCCGATAAACTGGGATGGCAGGGACCAATATGGCGACCGCATTGGCAAAGGAACTTACATTTATAAGATTAAGGTGACTAATAGTTTTGATCAAAGTGTAGAAAAATTTGAGAAAATTGTTATTCTATAATACGAAACACCATTAAATGTCGTTTATCGCTATATTTGCAAGCCATATTTTTATCTAATGAATTTTATAACAACATATACATTCTTTTGTCTAACTGCACTTACCGTAGCCACTACGACTTCATTTGCACAAGAAAGACAAAACCCGATTACTACTGCTGTACCTTTTTTAACCATCACACCTGATGCCCGGCATGGTGCTTTAGGCGGTGCGGGAGCAGCTACAAGTCCAGATGTCTACGACAATTTTCATAACGCAGCAAAACTTGCCTTCATGACAGATGATGCTAGTTTGGGCTTATCTTACACCCCTTGGTTGGGTGCATTGGTTCCTGGCATTAGTTTATCGTACCTAGCTGGAATGAAACGAATTGACAAGATGTCAGCTATAGGAGGTTCACTGCGTTATTTCTCTTTAGGAGAGATTCAGTTTACAGATGAAAACGGTAACCAAACCATCTCTCATAATCCAAATGAGTTTGCTTTTGACGGAGCCTATTCTAGAAAACTATCAGATAGGTTTTCGATGAGTATATCTCTGAGATTCATATATTCTAATCTTACCGGTGGTCAATCAGTAGGTGGGGCAGATACCAAAGCTGGTTTAGCTGCAGCCTCAGATATATTTGCCTATTATCAAAATGATGATATTAGACTGGGGGATAAAGATGCTACATTAACATTTGGTGGTGGAATTA
>JBLFZF010000102.1:0-10688 GCA_047610145.1 Salibacteraceae bacterium
ATTGCTTAAAAATAGTAGGCAGGTTTACATTTGCTTCCTGATTTGAAAATACACCTGTATATAGATTGCTTTTTAAATCAATGGTATTCACTTTCATCGTATCCGTTTGTATGGAACCTAGGGGCTGAATACGAAGGTTAGATAACAATTGATTGAGTTCTTCTTGATTTGCATCGGCAGAAGGAATTATAGTTAGACTACCTCCGTTATTTACAAAATCTAAAATAGCACTTTTAAACCCGGAGCTAAACCCATTCAATTCATTGAGAATAATTAGATCGGTAAATTGAAACGCACGAAGATCCAAGGTAGTTTCTTGAATTTCTTGATAGTCAAAGTAGGGCTCCGTTCTAAATGCCTTTTTAAATGAAGTACTGGAAGTGGCCGAATTAATGGATAGTACATGTACGAGCTCTCTAATATGATAATTAAAGAAAAACTGATTGTCAAAAACGATAGGATAGTCCTCTACTGAAATTATACCAGAGTGCCAGCCTGTAGAATTGGAATGAAAAGTAAAAACAGTGTCAAAGCTAGAATGAGCCGGAATATCAATTTTCATGAAATTTCGCTGTTCTTTATTTAACGTTAAACGGATATCTACATTTTTTAATTCTGTATTTCCATAATTGGTAACTCTAAAAAACACTTGGTCTTCTTGATTAATTCTATGTACGGGATTTAGAAACCAAATAGAATCAATAGAAACGTTATTTGCATTGCTGGGCTCCACCGGAATTAAAGTGTAATTAGTTAAACTATCAACCGATACAGAGGAGAAATCATATTGTGACTTTTGAAAATCGGATATCAGATAGGCCGAATAATTATCAGCGTCCATCGCGGTGGATTGTCTCTTTATTATTTTTTGTAATGACTGAGAGTTAGGATTAGTGGTTACTTTTTGAACCTTTTTACGCAATTCAGTGGTAGGGTAAAGATGCTGTTGACTGGCTTGGAAGTTATTTGTGAGTACCTGATGATTTATGCTTTTAGGCAATACATCCAATAACTCCAACCCAATTTGACGTTCAATATCCATCAAAACACTCTTTTCAATTTTGTTTTCTGCACTAAATGAATTATCAATAAAAACAGAAGAACTCTGCAAAGGATCACTTAACTGGGTGTTATTAGTTGGAATAAAAGGCTGGGCAAACGCAAGTACTAATGCAGTGATAGCCAGCATTCTACTCAGTAAGATAAGCAGGTGTTTTAAATTTGATTTGGCTTGAGTTGCATGTTTTACTTCTTTTAAAAAGGAAACATTACTGAAATACACTTTTTTGTATCTCTGAAAATTAAACAGATGAATGACTACCGGAATAATCAGTGCAAATAGCGCGTAAAGAAACTGCGGATATAGGAAGTTCATTAAAAGCCAAATTTATAAAAGCAGCTTTAATTTATAGTAGGTTAATCAAAAGTTTTTTTATTTATTTCAACAGTTCTAAATAAAATCTATAAATACTGATTTTGATCAATTATGGTTAGGCTATTTGCAACTAAATTTGTGGGGTATACGAATTATTAATGTTGTCATTTAGTTAATGAAATAAAGTTTTCTCAATAACATATATATATAATCATATATTTGAATTTTCAAAAGTGATAGTAGAGATTAAAATAAATACAGAATGTACGTAGAGCAATTATATACCGGATGTATAGCGGTTGGAACCTATTATATTGAATCTAATGGTGAGGCCATCGTAATCGACCCGCTTCGTGATCCAAGTCCTTATATGAAGATGGCTGCTGAACGCGATGCAAAAATTACATATGTAATTTTAACTCATTTTCATGCTGATTTTATTTCTGGACATGTTGACTTAGCTCAAAAAACAGGAGCAACAATTGTTTATGGACCGACTGCTCAGGCAGATTATGAATTTCATTCCGGTACGGATGGTGAAATTTTTGAAGTGGGAGATGTCACCTTAGAGTTAATGCACACTCCAGGTCATACACTTGAAAGCTCTTCTTTTTTATTAAGAAACGAAGCAGGAAAAATGGAAGCCTTATTTACCGGTGATGCTCTTTTTATTGGGGATGTGGGTAGACCAGATTTGGCTATTAAATCAGATTTGACAGAAAAAGACTTAGCAGGAATGTTGTTTGATACGTTGCGGAATAAAATTATGCCTTTGCCCGATGAAGTGATAATTTATCCAAACCATGGTGCTGGCTCTTCTTGCGGTAAGAACTTGAGTAGTGAGACGTTTGATACTTTGGGAAATCAAAAGTTAACTAATTATGCTTTGCGCGCAGACATGACCAAAGAGGAATTCATTACAGATATTACCACTGGGTTAACAGCGCCTCCTCAGTACTTTCCGAAAGCGGCAAGAAAGAATAAGGGCGGTGTATCTAATTTTGATGATGTACTGATTCGCGGAATGCAACCTATTTCGCCAAAGGAGTTAAATAACAAAATGTCGGAAGATTATTTAGTTTTAGATACGCGGTTCGAAGAGGAGTTTACAAAAGGATTTATTCCTCAATCTATGTTCATTGGTATTGATGGTAACTTTGCCATGTGGGTAGGTGCGGTTATTGAAAATATCAATCAAAAAATAATTATTGTCACTGAACATGGAAGAGAAGCAGAGGTAATTACCCGTTTATCTCGGGTAGGTTATGATCACTGTGTAGGCTATTTAGAAGGTGGTTTTGATGCGTGGAAGAACGCAGGTTATGACATTGATTCTATTGAAAATATCTCAGCATCTGAATTGTCAAAACTGCATAGACCTATGAGTATTGTAGATGTCAGAGCCCAAGGGGAATGGCAATCCCAACAGGTAAAAGGAGCATATCATTGGCCTCTTGTTCGTATTAACGATGCAATAGACTCCCTAAGTAGGGAGGTGAAACATTATGTGCATTGTGCCGGTGGTTATCGTTCCGTAATTGCCGCTTCAATTATGAAAAGAAATGGTTTTGACGGGGCCAATATTGTAAACGTCATGGGAGGTTTTGACAGAATTTTAATGTCTGATTTACCCGTGACAGATTTTGGTTGCCCATCTAACTTGCTTTCCTAAAATAGAAAAAGACCTAAAAAAAGTCCCGTAGAACTTAGTTCTACGGGACTTTTTTTAGGTCTTTTAATTCCTATAAGTGGCGCTCAACATAGTCAAGAACCTTCTGCATTAAATGGACCCGGTCTTTTCCACGAACATTGTGCTCTGCCCCCGGATATTCAAAGAAATCTACTTGAATCCCATTTTTAATACATTCCTTCAAAAAGAGATCTGAGTTTTGTTTAACTACTGTTGGATCTACCGCCCCATGAATAATAAGTAACGGGTCTTTTAAGTTTTTTGCCCGTTTAATATTAGAGGTTAATTCAAAACCTTCTTTATTCGTTTCCGGGGTGTCCATGTATCTTTCGGCATACATTACTTCATAATAACTCCAATCCATTACTGGGCCGCCTGCAACACCAACTTTAAACGTTCCAGGGTAGGAGGTCAACAAACTAGTAGTCATAAAGCCACCATAACTCCATCCATGTACTCCAATTCTATTGCCATCTACATAATTAAGCGACTTTAAATAATCTATTCCAGATAATTGATCTTGCATTTCTACCTGACCTAAATTACGGAATATTGCTTGTTCAAATTCAATTCCTCTATTGGTACTTCCTCGGCCATCTAGGGTAAATACAATGTATCCTTTATTTGCAAAATGATACATCCATAGAGAAGCACTCGCTAACCAGTTAGCGTGTATCAATTGCACTCCAGGACCATTATATACATAAATTAAAACAGGATACTTTTTGTTTTCATCAAAATCATGAGGGTAAACTGTTCTAGTATGTAGAATAGTAGATCCATCGTTCGCTTTAATTGTACCTAGTTTGGTCTCTCCAATTTCGTACTCTTTTAGAGGGTTATCAGAAGTCATTAGGTTACTTACTGATTTTTTCGCCAATTCTATTAAATCGTAAGAGTTTGGCTTGGTGAGAGAAGAACTCCTGGTTAATGCAAACTTTTTATTACTAGAAATAGACGCCCATGCATAATAAGAATCACCAGTTGTAATTTGAACAGGGGCAGAACTTCCTCCGTCCGTAATAGTTACTTCAAATAGGTGCAGGTCTATTTTATCCTTATCGTTTCCTAAAAAACAAAGCTTTTGAGTAGCTTCATCGTAACTTAAAAACTTACGAACTAATATGTTTTCTGTGTTTACTTTCCAATGGCTGTTTCCTGCTACATTGTATACGTAAAATTGGTTGATTCCTTCATTTTCTGATTGCCATAAAAACTCACCCTTCCCAATAAAGGTTAAGCCATGAGTTGGATGTACATATTCCGGATCTGTTTCTGTTAATATATCTTTTTTCCAGTCACCTGTTTTACAATCATACTGTTTTAACGTTACCGTATCTTGGCCACGGTTCATACTTGCTGCGTATATTGATTTTTCATCACGATCCCAACTTACAGATGTGAGGTAGCTTTCTTTGGCGTTTTTAGAATTAAGGTATATGACTTCTTTATCTTTTAAAGAGTACATTCCAATTCGTACTTCTTCACTTGGCATTCCAGCCATTGGATATTTGGTGTTTTTTACCGAAGCTGGTCGGGTAGAGTAATCAACTAACGGGTAATTGGTTACATGGGTTTCATCTTTCTCGTAAAAGGCAAGTGCAGTTCCGGTTTTATTCCAAATAATTCCTTGCTCTATACCAAATTCTACACGACTAACCGTTTGACCAGCAACTATGTTGGCGTCTGTATGATGTGTAATAGCTTCTTCCCTGCCATTAACCAATAGATAAAGGTTATTATCCATTGTAAAAGCTAAATCAGCTGTACCGGGTCTAAAAGTAAAATTGGCCGCTCCTTTTGGAAGTGCATGGTATTTTTTTGCTTTTTTAGATTTAGCATTGAATTTGTAAATCAATCCGGAATACATAAAATAAGCTTCGTTGCTACTAATCCAATTAAAATTAGGTAGGGTAACCATCACTTTTTTCAGGAGTAATTGAGCGGCTAAATCGGTAGTGTTGATAATTTCTTCTTTATTAAAATTGGAAGCGTGAACTTTAACCAATGATTGAAGTTGGTCACTTTTCTCTGTATAGGTATAATATTCTGTGTCAGGAATCCATTTAAAATTAGAAAGTCTTTCCGGAGATAGATTTCCCCATCTGCCCATAACTGACTCATCAAGAGACAGTTCTTTTTGTGCAAATGACATTGTGGGTAGCATTAGAATTAATCCTAATGCGAACGATAAGATAGCATTTTTCATATATGGCACTTTTTAATATTAGCGAATAGTGAGCGGTAAAAGAATTAAATTCTGGTGATTTTAGCAAGGTATTGATAGGTTTCCTCTTCAAAGATTTTAACAGCGTTAAATCCTGCTTTTTTGGCAGCATCTTGCATAGAGCCAAAATCAATAAATAACCAATCAAATGGAAATCCCTTTTGGTCTTCAAACTCCATTTGATATTCTACTTCGCCATAATAGGAACCGTTTAAATCAATTAAAACGCTTCCATCTTCCTCTTTGTATAAGTGTAAAAGGTCGCTACTGTCCACAATTATTTGTCCTCCAGGAGCCAGTAACTCATTTACTTTTTCAAAAAAGCCGGCTACTTTATTGAGCTTCCCCATGACTCCGAAGCCATTCATAAGCAGGAGTAATGTATCATACTTTTGATTTTGTAGGGTATAAAAGTCTTGAACAATGGCCTTTTTTAAACCTTGCTTTTTCATACAAGAAATAGCCCCTTCAGAAATGTCAATGGCGGTTACGTCTAGGCCTCTATTTTGTAGTTCAAGAGAGTGAATTCCGGTACCTGCACCCACGTCTAAAACGCGACCTGAACAGAGTTCAATGGCCATTTTTTCTAGCTCCGGAAAATCTTTGAATGGTCTAAAAAACCAAGAAATAGGATAAGAGTCACTTTCTGCAATATCGGAGTGAACTAGAATTTTTTGTGATCCTGGATTTTCTTGATATTTCAACAATGCTTTGCCGTAAATATCGGTGACCATGTCGTGTTTGTTATTTTCCAATGCCTTAGTTTTGTAATTCAATACAAATGTACTTAAGTATAGATTATGGCTAGTAGAAGAGTTTTAAAAAGAGTGATAAATGCAGAAATTGCAGATGTAATTGATCATTGTTATGATGTGGTTGCAAGTTCGCCAGATAAAGAAGAAAAAGTAAACGCTATTGTAGATGCATCGGTGGAGTTATATGATAGTTTGATTATTGCCGTAAACGAATACAAGTCAGCAGAAAGCGCATCTACGTATTTTGCTGAAATTGAAGCGAAATTAACGAAAGAAGTGGAAGCATTAAATCAAAAAGTCGCTACGGTGTAGTGACTTTTTTTAGGGATTAAAATGAAAGGAGTGTACCCGTTCGTACTTGTGTTAATGATCTTAGTTGTAGCCATTTTAGGATATTACAACATGAAACAAAAAAGAACCATTGAACTCCTGAATGAAGAAATTTTTGAACAAGCTAGGCTGCGACATAACCTCGTTTTTGAAAAACATTTATTAGAGCAAAAACTACAGGTGTGTATAGCTGATTCTTCCCGAATCAATTAAACCCTAGAATAATTATTGGCAAAGGCTAAAACCGTTTTTGTTTTGAACTGATCAATAGGTTTGACAAAAAATTCCTGAACACCTGAGAAACTTAAACAAGAATTTTGATTTTGAGAGTGTATCGAAGAACTTAACATAAAAATGGGTAGCTCTATATCGTTTTCTTTTAGTTTTTGTAGTAACCCTAGGCCATCTAACTCCGGCATATGAAAATCTAATAAAACGATAAAGTTTTGAATGGAGTTCTTAATCACATCAAAACCAACCAAACCATTGTCGGCAGTAATTATAGAGCCTTTAAAACCGGCAATCTCCAAGTTCCTTTTGGCTAGCATTCTAGCTATAGGATCATCGTCAATAATTAAAATATTTCTTGTTGTACTTTCGTATCCCATACTTTCAAATGTAATATTGGCGGTAACTGATAATTATATCAACACCAATTAATTATCATGTTTAATTGTTAATAACCTCAATCTTTTTAACCTTAATTATTTTTGGCGTGGCAATCCATATTTTGTCTGTAATGAAAATGCCCATTAAAATTAATATTCCTGCAATCGTTTGAAGAATTGGAATATCACTAAAAAATATCAAGACAAACGGTAAAACATTTCCTAGTAGTATATTCCCTACCCAATAGAGACTTTTGAAATCACCCGAAATCATTTCCTTTACCAAGCGTTTCTGATAGGAGTTGTTATTTAGTACCCCGGCTAATATATGGGTGAATAAATTGAAAGTGATAGCTGTATGTAAAATCATGTCTACAAAAAACACCCACGTTGATCCAACTGTAAAAAATGCATTTGCAATACTAAATGCCGCTCCACCCGCCATAAAACTATGCACCAGCATGTGAAGGGATAATCCCAACAAGTTCCAGCTTTCGTTCTTTTTGGATTTGCCTAAAACTAAGTGAGCTGTAGAAAGGGACAATAATATGGCTGCAGCTGCAGTTGTATAAATGAGAAGTATACTTAAAGTTTCATTTTTATACCACACCACCAAGGCAAGTAAAGTGACGAGAATTCCAAAGATTAAAATGCTGTAAGTCCCCATAACAAAACGAGAGCCTTTATCCGGGTGAGAAAGTCCGTAAATATAACGCTTATAGTTTTTAATATCTGTGGATAGCAATAGTGCAGTAAAAATTAAGAAGACTAAAGAAATACAGGTCGCTGAATAAATGGCCGAAGGCCTAACACTCATAAAGGGTTGTTCTAAAAAGTGATTCAAAAATAGCCCTGTAAATAAGACTAAAAATGCGCCACTTGAAATGGCGTTTGTAATTACATACCCACATATTTGCCACTCTTTTACATACGACCTCAAAGATGATTTTAAAGAACCGGAATTTTCTATATTCACGAAGCTTTTTTCTTCCAAGCGGATGTGTTCCTTATTCATTTATCAATATCGGTTTAACCGTTTTTATATTTTCATCCTTGTATGGTTAAACAAACGGAAGGATCTTCATTTATAAAACCGTTAATATTTTCATGGTTTATTCGAAGAATCCATTCTAGCTTATTTGTGGTAATAATATCCCCGCTAATGTAGATTGTTTTCGGAGCTTTCTCGGCTAAAATAGAATAGTTAAAAAAACCAGTATCGGTTGATATTAAGACCATATCTTTTTCAAGGGCAAACTTCCAAATATCATGGTCAGTAGCCTCTTCTAACCCTAGGCTAGAAACATGCTCTGAACCTGGGAAAATATCTGTAAGACTTTGAATCAATTTTTTAGAAAAGTTCTGATCAATTAATAGTTTCATATCCTAGGAAGTAAAACTCATTTTTAATTCACGGTTAGCCGCAAAGGAAAGGCATGCATTTATTTGTTCTTCGTTTAACGATAAATGATCGTTAAGAATATCTGTTTTCGACATTCCTGAAGCCAACCAATTTAAAACCTCGGATACCATAATTCGTGTTCCTTTAATAACCGGTTTACCGAATCTTTTTTCTGGTCTGATTTCAATTAATTTCATATGGTTTTTTTCTTGAGTAGATGAAAGAGACACAAAGAAAGAAATTATATAACACATATGGAAGATGTGAAAATATTTTTGTTAGGAATGTTATTAATCCTACATTTTTAGGGATGTATGACTCAGTTAGTTCTATTGTACTCCAATTACACCCTGTTTTTAAATCGAAATTATGTTAGAAACTTGTTCCTAAAAGGAAAGACAGAGGGGGTAAAATATTAAATTTGCCGCCATTAATAAAAATAAAAAACCATTACATGTCATTATCAAAAAATATGATTGCCGAAACTGCAAAAATCATTCGTGGATTATCTATGGATGGAGTGCAACGCGCAAATTCGGGCCATCCGGGAATGCCTATGGGAATGGCTGATATTGCCGCTGTATTATGGACAAATCACTTAAACCATAATCCAAATAATCCAGATTGGTTTAATCGCGATCGTTTCGTTTTATCCAACGGACATGGTTCGATGTTGATTTATAGTTTATTGCATCTTTATGGGTACGATTTAACGATTGATGACTTAAAAGAGTTTAGACAATGGGGCAGTAAAACTCCAGGTCATCCAGAAAATCATATTACTCCGGGTATAGAAACAACAACGGGACCGTTAGGTCAAGGAATTGCGAATGCAGTAGGTATGGCAATGGCTGAAGAATCTTTAGCTGGAAGATATAATAAAGACAACAACAATATTGTAGCTCATTATACGTACGCATTTTGTGGCGATGGTGATTTAGAAGAAGGGATTTCTCACGAAGCCTGTTCTTTAGCAGGACATCATAAACTAGGTAAATTAGTGGTGTTGTATGATGACAACGATATTACCATTGATGGAGATACGAGTTTAAGTTTTTCGGAAGAGACTTTAAAAAGATTTGAAGCATACGGATGGCATGTGTTGGCTGTGGATGGGCATAACTTAGAGGCTATTGATGCAGCTATTGATGCGGCTAAAGAAGAAGAAGGGAAACCTACTTTAATTGCTTGTAAAACCACGATTGGTTTTGGAAGTCCTAAAAAAGCAGGTACTTCAAGTGCACATGGTGAGCCATTAGGAGTAGAAGAAATTATTGTAACTAAAACGGCTATGGGTCTTCCATTAGAAGATTTCTATGTGTCGGATGAAGTAAAAGAATTTTGTTTAGCTTCGGGTAACGAAGGTGTAGAGGCAGAAGAAGAGTGGAACTTACAATTGTCAAATTTCGCAAATCTTCACCCAGATGCAGCTTCAGAGCTTAAAACAATTATTAAAGGTGGCGTAGAAGCATTTGACTTTGAATTACCAACATACGAGCCCGGAAATTCTGTTGCAACGAGAAGTGCTTCGGGCGATGTTTTAAATGCAATTGTGTCTAAAATACCATCTCTTATTGGGGGTTCTGCCGATTTAAGTCCATCTAACAAAACATTCCCAAAATCGGAAGTTGCTTTTTCGCCAGAAGATAGAGCCGGTCGGTATGTGCATTATGGTATTCGCGAGCATGCAATGGGAGCTATCATGAACGGTATGAATCTGCATGGTGGGGTCATTCCTTACTCGGGTACGTTCTTCGTGTTTTCTGATTATATGCGTCCAGCAATGAGAATGGCTGCGCTAATGAATGTGCAAGCTATTTATGTGTTGACTCATGATTCAATTGGATTAGGAGAAGATGGACCCACACACCAACCAGAATCGCATTTAGCTTCTTTACGCTCTATTCCAAATATGACTGTAATTCGTCCCATGTGTGCGGATGAAACAGCGCAAGCTTGGAAAATGGCATTAGAAAATACGACAGGCCCAACATCCTTGGTTCTTACTCGTCAAAACCTACCTGTTTTAGATCGTTCTGCAGGTAAATATACTTCGGCAGAAAACACTGCGAAAGGGGCATATGTAATTACAGAAGATACAGATTTTACGGTAATTTTAATGGCATCTGGTTCTGAAGTAGAAATTGCACTAGAAGCAAAAGATACTTTGAACGATGAAGGCATCAAAGTAAGAGTGGTTTCTGTTCCAACTATGGAAGCTTTTGAAAAACAAAGTAAAGAATACAAAGAATCGGTATTTCCTAATAATGGATCTATACGAGTAGCTGTGGAAGCAGGCGC
>JBLFZF010000103.1:0-10570 GCA_047610145.1 Salibacteraceae bacterium
TTTTTAAGATAATTTTCACTCACCAAATCTGTTTTATTAATCAATAAAATATCACTAAAAGTAATTTGATTAATAGCTTCTTTGGTATCTTGAAGTTGGTCTTCGATAAGTTCTGCATCTATTAAGCAAATAATTCTAGTCAGCGGAAATTGTTTTTTGATAGCTGGAAAAGTAAGAAACGGGTCTGCTAATCCTCTGGGGTCTGCCACCCCTGTAGCTTCAATTAGGATTTCGTCGTACTCTGATTTTCGGCTAAAAAGTTTATTTAAAATATCATATAGGTTACCATTCAAAGTACAACAAAGACAACCATTGTTTAATTCTACAATATCAACTTCTGCTCGAAGAATTAACTCGCTATCAATACTTTCTTCGCCATATTCATTTTCAATAATCGCATAGCGAGTATCCGGTTTGCTCTGGAGTAAATGATTTAAAAAGGTCGTTTTTCCTGCGCCTAAAAATCCAGTTAGTATCGTTGAAGGTTTAGTATCCATTTTTAGATTTAAGTATGAAACGTAAAAGAATTTTTTTATAATTACTCTACTAAATGATTTTATATGCCGTTCCTCTGAACTCAAAAAATCTAATTTTAGATATTTATACTACTGATATTTCGTCCCTCTGGGGCTTTTTCAAAACCCTCAAGTCCCAGGGGGGCGAAATATCGGTAGAAAATATTAGCACTAAATAAAAGAAAAGTCCCGGAGGGACAGCATATAATAAACCATCGGGCAGATTAATTTATAACAGTACTTTTACAAATTTTGTTTTTTATAAAAAAAAAGGAATTACTCCTCCAAAGCATAAACTTTTTGTACAGGCCATTCATCAGCATACCCTTTTTTCCATCGTTCAGTTTTCAGTTCTTCTTCTGTTGACAAACAAGCGTCAAGAGTTGCTCTGATTCCTGCTTCATCCATATCTTGACCAATAAAAACAATTTCATTTTTTCTGTCACCATAAGTTGCAGACCAATCTGATTCTATCATTTTTTGGTTTTCCAAAAATGCTGTGTAGTTAATTCTCTTTTCCCAAGGCATACTATCCCACCAAACACCTGCACTATCCGTTTGCATAGAACCTCCTGCTTGCCCCCAAATCATTGCTTGTCCAGGTCGTGAGGCTATCCAAAACATACCCTTACTTCGAATAACGGTAAAGGGAAAATCTCGTTGAATATAATCCCATAATCGAGCAGGGTCGAAGGGTTTTCTACTTCGATAGATATAAGAGCTGATTCCATACTCATCCGTTTCGGGGTTGTGTTCTTCTTTATTCAATTCTTCTATCCAGCCTGCACTTTGTTCTGCTTCTTCAAAATTGAAAAGCCCCGTATTCAATATTTCTTTAGGCTCGACCTTACTAAAAGTGGACTTTATAATTTTGGCAGAAGGGTTGAGTTTTTGGATAGCGGCTTTGAGGAAATCTACCGTTTCTTTAGTCACCAAATCTGTTTTATTTAAAATAATGACATTGGCAAATTCTACTTGGTCGGTCAAAAGATTAACAATCGTTCTCACATCTCCATCTATATCCGAAAGTTTTCTATCTGCTAACATTTCCGAGCTTCCAAAATCCTCGAAGAAGTTAAGTGCATCCACCACCGTTACCATCGTATCTACATAGCTCCATTTGGAAAGGTCAATATTATTTTCTTCATCAATGAAACTAAAGGTTTGAGCTACCGGTACGGGTTCACTAATCCCTGTACTTTCAATCAATAAATAGTCAAACCGATTTTCCTTAGCCAACTTTTCCACTTCTATCATCAGGTCTTCTCGGAGGGTACAGCAGATACAGCCATTACTCATCTCCACAAGTTTTTCCTCTGTTCTCGAAAGAATATTTTCACTCTTTACAAGGTTGGCATCCACATTGACTTCACTCATATCATTGACAATAACGGCGACCTTTAAGCCTTCCTTATTGTGTAAAATATGATTGAGCAGCGTCGTTTTTCCAGCACCTAAAAAACCGCTTAATACGGTGACGGGTAATTTTTTTATAGTCATTATTAAAATTGTTTTATTAATGTTATTTTTTATGTGAACTGTTGTTCCTCGAATGGAGTCAGTTCTGAATTAATGCGGGAGTCATTAAAAACGAAGTAAACAAAAGACAAGGGCTGATACTCCCAACTCGCCCGAACGTTCCATCGTCCATGTTCGTCAATTAAAAGGGTATGCTATCCTGTCCAAAAATTTACAGATTCATTAGTATCAATTCTTAATAGAAGTCGTTTTTCGCCAGTTCCTTCAATGGTTGGACTACGGTGTATGATAGCTTCGGATTCTGGGTATAAAGCTCCTTTTAGAATAATCACATCACCAGTATCAACTTGTTGAATAAGGTTTTTATGCAATACAATATCCTTGTTAGTACGAAGGGCTTTATGATTGATTGCTTCCTCAGGTAACCATAGCGTACCAGAGCCAACATAGGTACAAAGCATTCTTAGATTATTAATGTCTGTATGGAATTTGCGACACATATTGGTATTGATGGTTGCCAACAAAAGTCGCAAAGAGGAGGTTTTGGAAACTTGATTGAATAATTCCAAAAGACCTAAAATATCATCCAATAAGACTTTGTGTTCAGGGAGTTCGTTGGTAAAATAGGAATTAAGAAAAGTGGAAATTTGCTCAGCTGTTCCACTCACCTTGCATTCGATAGATTGTTTGATAGCTTGGTCAAGCGCATCCTTTAATGGTTTTATCTCCCGTCGATAAACGGCGATATTTTTGTTTTTTAGATGAATGTCTTGCAAGATGCTAACCTCATCGCTAATCGCTGCATTGTCAAATTTTAAAGGTGTATCAATCATAATTGAGTATTTTTTTTTATAAAAAAGAACCATAAATAACCATCTTATTATTCTGCTATCGCATCTTTCAAGATGTAATAAAACTCGTCGGTGTCATTTTGATTTAAGAACAATGTTCCTCTGAATTTTTTAAAATCGTCAATTTTGTATCGCTTGCTGTCATTTTTTAAATACATACTTATGACCGAAGCAGGACTTGCTTTTCCACAAAAAAAACAAGAAGCGTAAGGATTCTGAGACAAAGACAACAAGTCTCCTTCTTCCTCAAAAGGGAAAACAAAGCCTTCAATAATGACCTCCCTACCTTCTAATTTTTTGACTGCATTGCTAAATACAGGAGCATATATCTCTTGTTCTATTTTCTTAAAAAATCGAAGTCGGTACTGTATATCTATCAATACTTTCCAATCTATTTCAAGAGGAGTATTATCTGGTATCTCCGTTTTTGCTAATAGCATTTGAAATTCATCAGTATCCTCAATCGTAATTACCCAATCAAAAGATTGTTCATCCCAACGGTACAAAGTGTCATTGATAAAATAGTCGTCTTGATAGGATTTATCGTCTGTGTTTAATTCTACTTTTTGTGTTTTTAAGGCAGAAGTCTTGTGGTGTTTTGCTTGCCCAAATCCTAAATGTTGGCATATTTTATCCTGCGTAAAAACCATAGCAAAGAATATAGCAGCAAACAATATTTTAAGTTTTTGATTCATGATTTTTCTAGATTTCTTATGCTGCTGCTAGAAATCCAAAAAGGAATCATCCCGAATTTACCTCCCCAACACCTTATGAAAAAAATTCGAGATGATTCCTGATTCCTATTACTGAATATTTAATACAAACGGTAAGTCAAAATCTGTATCTCCATCATTCGCACCAGAAGTAGCTGTTTTAACATCTGGTTGATGTTGTAACCTTACGGTAAATGTACCGGCTGAAAGTGCAGTAGAGGAAGTTGTCCAAGAGGTAGATAATCCAAGGGCATTACCATTACCATCAGCATCATTGTAATTTATCGAACCAGCAGCATCAATGTTTCCGCTTCCAGTAGGATTAGCAAAAGCATCATCTGGAAAGCTAAAGAAAAGTTGATGCTCGTCATCTTCTTCTTCAATCTCTGCTCCGATATCCTCCCCAGGACTTTCTAGATTATTAAAGATTTCAAAAGTCAACGTGTAGGTTTTATCTACACCAAGATTAAGCGCTCCTAAAATTTGTAATTCTTGTACTCCAATACCATCAGGGTCTTTTGCGCTAGCTTCAACCACGTCTGTTGCGTCTGCATCGTTCGTAAAAATGAGCTTGATGTCTGTGATTACTTCTAGTTCATTTTCTGGCTCGGGTGCATCATCGTCACCACATCCTGTGAACAAGATACCTGCTAATAGAAAAGTGTAAAGGCTGTACTTTTTTAAATAATTTACTGACTTCATTTTTGATTTGATTTAAATTTATAATTAATAGTGAAAAGTAAGTTGATACCTGGTTCATCAGCGAAATATCTCATTTCATTGAGGGAGTTTCGATAACGAGTATTGAATATGTTTTGAATAGATACTCCCGTATTAAAATTTCTAAACTTCATTTGCCAAGCAATATCAAGTAGAAAGTATCCTGACGGCGTATCTTTAAAGTCAAATATTTCTGACTCAGGCGTAATGACAACCGAACCATCTATCAACTCCTCTGGTCGAATAGTGCCTGGTGCTTGAAACTGTCTGAATGTATAGCTTGGTTTAAAAGAGATTTGGGAAGATTCAGCTTTCCATAATTTTTTCATTTTCCAAACCAGCTTGTAACTGGTAGATATTGGAGGTTGGTTGATTAGTGTTTCATTTTTCTTGGTGTTTAAAGTTAATAAATAGCTTATCCCAAAATTTCCATCAAGTGAACTAGACCACCTTTTTTGCCAGGTCAAATCTGCACCAATAAACATGGCATCGGTCTGACTAAATATGAACACAGGCATGGGGCCTCTAATCGTACCAATGACCGCTAAAGGTCGGTCAAATATGAAATTTTCAATGTAATGCCCATACCCTGTAAGAGTATATGTATTGGTTTTCTTTTCTATTTCCAATTCATTCACCCATTTATAACCTTTTTCGGGATTCACTTTGCTTTCACTAATCGCAGTTACCTTATCTGTTCTTAGCTGACTATCCTCATTGGTATAGTAGCGAAGTAAGCCAAAGGATGTCTTAAAACTATTTTGTCCAAAACTATACAGCTCCGCCATATTTGGCGTACGCCAAGCCGTTCCAAAATTTGTTCTAAAAGTAGCATTATCTGAAATTTGGTAAACGTAACCTAATGAAGAAGTAAGGTTTGTAAAACTATATTTGTCTGTAAACAAATCCTGATTGGTTTCTCTTCCACGAACGCTGTTGTATTCATAATCCAAACGAATACCTAGCTCAAAAGTACCTTTTCTACTTTTACGGCTTTCAATGAAAAAGGCACTATATCGGAAGGTGTTGTAGTTGGGGATGAAAGGTGTCGTTCCTGTACCGGGGTTGTTATCATTGTTTTGCAAAAAGGCTTGTAAACCGATTAAACCATCTAGTCCAAACCAACTTGGATGCTTCCATTCTAATTGAATATCATTGGTAATTAGGTCAAGGTCAATGATGGGTAAATCCGCATTTCTCCTCACATCATACTCTTCCCTTTTGTTGAATTGACTACCTAGTCTAAACGTCAATTTTGCATCATCAGCATACCACCAATTTACTTCTACTTTGCCTAAATGATGTTGAGTAAGTTGGTTTGGTTCATTAATGTCAAAAGAAAATGGGGCAATAAAAACTGGTTCAGTTGAATTAATAGCTCTGACAAAAGCAGTACCGCTACTGGCAATCGATGAACGCAAAATTGCCAAGTTTTGATTTAAATAGCTGTAATACACTTTGAAGTCCAAGTTGTCCAAATGATACCGCAAACCTCCACTAATGGATTTTTCTTCTTTCCCTGAATTTGTCAAAGAGTAGTCTGGAGTATGCTTATCGCCAATCCGAGTATAATTAGCACCAAGATGATAACTCCATTTTTTTAGTCCCTGCCCAATTTTAGCATTTAAAAAATACCCCTTTCCATTCGTTTGATATCCTGTACCAATTTTTGCTTTGAAAGGTTCATTAAGATATAATGGGTCAGCTTCTACAAGGATGACTCCTCCTAAAGCCTCAGGACCATACCGAACTCCAGCAGCCCCCATTAATACAGTTACTGCATTAGCATTTGAAACATCAATTTCGGGTGCATGACCGGCGCCCCAGTTTTGAAATCCGTGTTTAATCCCATTATTAAGAATGAGCACACGGTTACCGTTTAATCCATGAATGACTGGTAACTGTACATTATTTCCCTTCGAGGTAAATGTTACTCCTTTTATATCTGATAAAGCAGACGCAAGGGTTTGAGTCGGATCTGCGGAAAGTAGCTCCTGAGTTATCGTTTGTTGTGCAATAGAAGCGGTACCTCTTTCTGTAAGTTTTTTTGCTACAATAGTAACCTCTTCTAAAGTATTCAATTCTTTTTTAAGATAGATATGAGGTTTTCTATTATCCTGATGAAAATTGTGGCAAGTAGTATCACAATATCCTAAACAAGAAAAGATAAGTTGATTAGTTTGATTGCATAAATCCTTAATATGAAATTCTCCATTGATACCAGACAGGGCAGTATGTGGTGTACCTTTTATATATACAAGTACATAAGGTAAGGCCTCTTTGGTATCCGCATCTAGTATCAGTCCCTTCATTTCGTAGGTACAAGAATCGGTGTTTTGAGCACTTGACGCAGTACTAATTACCGATAGGATGAATATAAATAGAACTTGTTTCATTTATGAATACTATATTTAATATTAGACTTCTACTTTCATTCTTAAAGCTACTAAATGCAACTGAGTTGCAAATATAGTGATAGTTTAAAAATTAATGCAACTTAGTTGCATTAATTTTTAAACTTGTGATAAATCTATTAGCTTTGTGATAATATGAATGAACAATATATTCAAGAACTTCTATTGACTAATAGTTTAAGAAAAACTCCATTTCGAGTGGAGTTACTAGAAGTATTTATTAAAAGTAAATTTGGTCTTTCTTTAAAAAACATTAAGGAAAAAATATCCGCTAGTCAGGATAAAGTAACCATCTATAGAACATTAGCTATTTTCGAGAAAAAAGGAATCATACATAAAGTTCCAAATACAAATGATGTCTCCAAATACGCTTTATGTCCTGAGGTGTGTTCGGAAAAAGCACATGAACATAATCATGCTCATTTCATTTGCATTAAATGTGAAAATACTTTTTGCATGAATGAGATTGAACTACCTGAATTAAAAAAAATCAAAGGGTATAAGGTTAAAAAATCAAGTCTCACCTTGGAAGGAAATTGCCCTAATTGTATCTAAGGATGAGGAATAAACAAGTCTATTTTGCAGGAATCGCTTTGTGCAAAATATAGTAGTACTCCTCCGGGTCATCATAATTCAATTTTAACACCCCTTGAAACCTTCTAAAGTCATCCATTCTATATCGTTTTTTTTTCTCTGGGTATA
Organism: Salibacteraceae bacterium; assembly: GCA_047610145.1. Taxonomy (GTDB): domain Bacteria; phylum Bacteroidota; class Bacteroidia; order Flavobacteriales_G; family Salibacteraceae; genus CAJXZP01. The sequence continues at coordinate 7,395 of JBLFZF010000103.1, forward strand.
GACTCATGACGGAAGCGGGACTAGCTTTTCCACAAAAAAAACAAGAAGCAAAAGGATTGGCAGACAATGCTAATAAGTTTCCACTTTCGTCAAATGGAATCACATAACCTTCGATAATTACTTTTTTTCCATCAATAGCTTTCAATCTCTTTGGAAAAACAGGGGAGTATATTTCCATGCTTAATGCTTCGTAATATTTGAGTTGATATTCAATATCCTGCAATAAGTTCCAATCTAGAACAATTGGTTTGGTGCTATCATTTGCCAATACAAGGGAAGTTAAACGTTGCTCTAATTTTTTTTCTGTGTCAGATATATTTACCCAATCAAGAATAATTTCGTCCCACTTATACAAGGAATCATTGACCAAGTAAACTCCATTTGACTTCGCCGCTTCCATCCCTGTCTTAGTTACTTTTATAGGCTTAGGACTTAAATTATTTTTGATTCCTATTGCATCTAAATTTTCTTCATTTCTGTCGAGGTTAACTATTAAGAATACAAAAACGAGTATGATTATTATTTTTATTAAGTGTTTCATATAATCATTAATTTTCTGATAAAATAGCTGATACATTCATTCGCATCGCTTGCAAAGCTGGAATTAAAGCAGCCAAAATACCTACCCCAAAAGTGACGAGCAGTAAACCTGCCTCCCCTGCTATTAATCCATTATCAAACTGTAAATTAAAATCATGTTGTGCTTGATGATTTACAAAATGCAAACCCAAGCGACTCAATGCCCAACCTAATACATAACCAATGAGTGCTAGTAATATTCCTTCGGAAATTAATAAACCAAAAAGATGTGTTCGCTTATAGCCAACAGAACGAAGGAGTGCAAGCTCATATTTACGTTCTTTTAAGCGACTATAAAGTCCAAAGAAAACGCTGAAACCTGCCATGAACATAATACCACCTGCAATCAATTTAAGCGTAGATACTCCCACACCAATCATATAGAAAAGTCGATTAATTTCTAAGGCTGGTAGTACTGCTTGCATGTTGGTCTGCTCATTAATTAGTCGAGGCATAGTCAAGATGGACCGCTTCGTTTTATATTTTAGAAGGATGGCAGTTATATCCATACTGTCGGCAGTAATGACTGATTCATCATGGTGGTCGTGATGATTATGGTCATGACCATCGTGATTATGATTGAGGTCAAGTGTAGTAGCATGTAGGGTGTCAATAGAAGATGGAGCTTCAGAATGTTCGGTGTGAACTTGCCAAACACTTTCTATATTAGTTAATAATAAATTGTCCAAAACGGTATTTGTCTTTTCCAAAATTCCAACTATAGTATAAGCGTGATTATCATGTACATGACCACCTTGAGCTTCTCCGTGTGTTCCAAAGAAGGTAGTCCCAACTGTTAACCCTGTTCTTTGTGCCACGTCGGCACCAAGCGTGACTTCCATTTTTTTGGAAAAAAGTTTTCCTTCTTTAATTTGAGCATCGTATTTTTTTACATAGTTAGTCGTAGTTCCCAAAATGCGATACCCTTGATAGGAGTCTCCATAAGCTAAAGGAATAGCTTCTTTAACCATTGGGTTATCCATTATTTTGCGAGCCTCGGCTAAACTAATATTCCCAGTAGGTGCATCCAAATGGTAAATCGCAGAAAGCACCAATTGAAGTGGACTACCTTTCGCTCCTATGACTAAGTCAATGTTTTTTAAATCACGACTAAACTTTTGTTCCAATTGATGTTCCATCAAAAGCAATAAAGAAATGATACCAACGCCAAATGTCAAAAGACTGATACACAAGGCGGTGTTCAATGGTTTATGAATAATATTTTTCCAAGCAATTTTTGTAATCATTGATTAATGAGTTTTAGCTGTGATTGGAAATAATTCAATGCTATTATGGACTTCTTCTTTCAAGCGGTCGTCATGAGTCACTATCACCAATGCTGCATTATTATCGCGTGCTTCTTCTAAAAGTAAGTTGATGACATTGCGGCAATTGCTATAATCTAAAGCACTAGTAGGTTCATCGGCAAGTAATAATTGTGGAGCATTCATAACTGCCCGCCCAATGCTCACTCTTTGTTGTTGTCCCACACTTAACTGATTGGGGTAACGATTCAATGTATCAAAAATGCCTAGTCGTTTAGCAATAGTATTTGCTCGATTTTCATTTATTGAATAGGGGGAAATGATAAGATTGTCTAGAACAGAGAGGGATGCTATGAAGTAATTTTTTTGATACACTAGCCCGATATGTTCTCCTCGAAACTGGTCCATCTCGGAATTATTCATTTGTGAAATTGGCTTATCATTTATCCAAATTTCTCCTGAAGTAGGTCGTAGTAATCCAGCCAATAAATGCAGTAAAGTAGTTTTACCACAACCTGATTCACCCAAAATCAGAAGGGATTCTCCAGCATTTACTTCAAAATCAGGAAACTGAATTGATGAGCCTTCAGGATATTTATAAGATAACTGTTTTACTTTAATCATTTGAGGTGAGTTATATTTGAAATTATAGGTAACGACTTGAAAGTGATTTCACCTTAAGTCGATATCCTATAATCAATAATTCCTAATTTAAAATAGAGTCTTCTCGGCAAATTAAATCAGAATAAATGTCTTTAAATTGATGTTCTTCTTTGCTGAATATTTTACCAACAATGGCAATTTCACCAATCATCAAATCACTTAACCCATCTTTTAATTTTTCTATTTTTGTATTTAAAAAAGAAGAAAGAATTAAGAACTGAGGATTTTGGATTTGCCATGACATCTCTAAATGTTCCTTCTGTAGTTGCACTTGGTTATAAAAATTTTCTAGCCCTCTGATGTCAGAAAAGTCTTGGTTGCCTATGGCATCGGAGACGATTTGATTATCATCAGACAATACAAAATAAATTTCTCTAATCCCTTTACTGCAGATCAATTCCTTAATTTGATTCAACTCATTTTGGGTAAAGGTTAAAGAATTACCAAGAGAGCCATAGAAATAATTCTCATGGTGGAATTTACTTTCAATAATGGACTCAAGACAGTCCGTAGGACAAATAAAATACAAGCAACTCTTCATTATACTGCAGGGCTTGGGTTGTAAGGAAAAGAAGAATGATGCAAATCAATTTTTAATTCACCATCCATCAATTTGTAACCGAAGGTGTATTCTACTTTTACTTCCTCACCTTCAACGGTAGTAAAAAA
>JBLFZF010000104.1:0-10513 GCA_047610145.1 Salibacteraceae bacterium
CCAGAGGTATCGTATTTAGCTACAAAATTTTCATATAAATTAAAACTCGATACTCCCTGAGGGGTTATAGATAAAGTATCAAATGTAGCGGCAAGTTCCACATACCCGCAGACATAAACACCCCCTATATTATCGACTTCCACACCCAGAGCCGCATCAGATCCCAGGCCACCCATAGTTTCCACCCAAAGCACTTGCCCTGAACTACTAAGTTTAGCAATAAAACCTTCTTCCCCTATTCCAGATAAAGTTATCGTTCCAAAAGTAGCACTCCCATTAAATTTTCCAGATATATAAATGTCTCCATTGGAGTCAATAGCAGATGAAGTAGCTAAAATGGAGGTAGAATTGGTACCCCCTTGCACAAAACTGGCCCAATTCACACCTTGCGCCAGACTAAATTTAGAGATTAATACCACAATGAAAATATACAAACTTTGGGTTATTAGTTTTTTCATAGGTTTCCAATTGCTATTTATAATGAAACTAGAGGACGCATTCTTTTAAATAAGAGTTGTCTATCGCTTTTGAAAACGCTACTAATGAATTAAAAAAATACCCCAAATCACTCTCTACTTTACAGAATAAAATTTTACCAAATAATGCCGCTTGAATTTTTGAGTAACCACTGTTCCTCTTTACTTTCGTAGGCTAATTGGCTTCGTAGTACAATGGATAGTATGTGGGTTTCCGGTACCTATGATCCAGGTTCGATTCCTGGCGAGGCTACAATAAAAAAGACGTGATTTTATTACGTCTTTTTTTGTTCTCTCCCATTTCATGATCGCTTAACAAATGGGGTATAATCAACAATACCTCCGAAAAACAGACTACTCTAACCTCGTGAAAAACATCAACGCATTCCTATCTAAATTAAAACAAAAACCGTTTACTTCAAAAAACCAATAGGATTTTGAAATTATCGTGATTCATTCAAACACTATTAATTTTTCTAATACTAAATCATCTCTCATTTCACAAATACACCATATATTTGTATCGCGTACGATATAAATATGTGCGTTAGACTTATGAAACATGAAATAAACACTACGTTGACTCAAAATATAGGTAGGATTCTATTGGCCATATTTATGATATACGCTGGTTTTAGCCACCTCACTTTCAATAGAATTGATTTTCAGGCACAAGTTCCAGATTGGATCCCAATAAGTAAAGATTTAGTCGTACTCCTATCCGGAGTTATCGAAATAATTTTGGGAACCGGCCTCGCTTTTTATACAAGCAAACGCGCTGAATTTGGTTGGGCACTTGCGATATTCTTTATTTTAGTATTTCCAGGAAATATCTCCCAATACCTAGATGGTGATGACGCATTTGGAGTACTGGACTCGGATGGGGCCCGTTTGAGACGTTTATTTTTTCAACCGGTATTAATTGGTTGGGCAATTTGGGCATCGGGTGCTTGGACCAATTGGAGAAGTCAAAAACAAAACCACTCCTCATAAACGATCGCTAAAAAACACACATATTTACATACCAACATACATACAAATTACACATGGAATTACTAGATAGATTAAAATGGCGTTACGCTGCGAAAGCGATGAACGGAGAAATAGTATCTCCAGAAAAAATAGACAACATTATTGAAGCCGCTTCATTAGCCCCTACCTCAAGTGGCCTACAGCCTTTTGAGATCATGGTCATTACCAACTCTGAAGTTAAAGAGAAAATTAAAGCTATAGCTTGGAATCAATCCGTAGTGACTGATTGTTCACACCTATTAGTTTTTGCAGCTTGGGATACATACACCGAAGATAGGATCAACAAAATGTTTGATTTGGTGAACGAAGTCCGCGGAACAAAAAACGAAGGATGGGAAAATTACCGGCAAATGCTATTGAATAGCTATCCACAAAAAGAAGCCGAAGAAAACTTTAACCACGCAGCTAAGCAAGCCTACATAGCATTCTCGCAATCCATGACTGCCGCAGCTTTTGAAGAGGTAGACTCTACCCCTATAGAAGGTTTTGACCCAAAGGCTTTAGATGAGATTTTAGGTTTGCGCCAAAAAGGATTACGAAGTTGTGTGCTATTAACCTTAGGCTATCGGGACACCCAAAAAGATTGGTTAGTTGATCTACCTAAAGTTCGAAAATCAAGAAAAGATTTAGTCACTTTAATCGCCTAAATCTCTATAAAAAGTGAGGATTGTTGGGCCCGTGTAATTCATTTACACGGGCTTTTATTTTACACGATTAAAAAAAATGTTTGCTTATATATAAAAACAAATTCACAACAACACCAACTCAAAACAACCCTAACCAATTGCACATATGGGTAAACACGCTCAAAGTTAAGGGATGAAAATATTTTTTAATGCAGTATTTAGATGGCGTGATATTTAACATCTATTGCATATCCAAGTCATTTAAGTTGGTTAAAATATGCTCCACTAGACCCAAACAGGAAGAGCAGGTGTAATCCACATGGGGCAACTATTAACTTTAAAGACAAAACAAAACATGAGGTTCACTTAACCACGGTTTCTAAGAGCAATCCCACCTATCGAGGTAATGTTTGGCTATTTCCATTAGCTCCTGCGTTTAGAGATCAACTAGGCACCGAAAAACTACACCCCTATTTGATCGAAACAAAGGGAAAAACCTATGACTTTAAAGGGCTAATATTATCTGGATTAGACGTTTTGGAAGAGTTTGAAATACCCCTAACATGGATCAAACCAAAGGATACATAACACTTTTGTTCCGAATTGGTAATGGAAGGATATTGGGCGGGCCACGGCTTTAAAGAAAACACCCATCCATCCGAGGTAACTCCTGCTAACATTATCTACCTAGAAATGCATCACCCAGCACACCTTATGATTAAATCACCTAAGAAAAACGGATGCCACTCAAAACAAACACTCTTGCTGTCTCATCGTTACTCAGGACAAAAACTTAATTGGCCTAAATTTTAGCTCTAAAAAACCACGGTAACGGGGTCAACGTTTCCATGTATTTCCTGTTATAAAACGCCTAAAATGCATTCCTTGAGACTGGCACTTATATTGGCTAAAAAATGGCTACACTCCCTAGTTTCATGAGATCAAAAGGAACAGAGTTCCATTTTACTTCAGGGTTACGTTAGGAAAAAGAGTGAAAACTTGAACTCACAAAACTCTACTGAAATCCATTTTATAGAAAATTAAGAAAACGGCACCCTTATCCCCACCAGAACGGTAGTATTTACGGTGGTTTATAGTTACTTTTGCGCAATTTTTTTAACGAAAGCTATGGCAAAGATAATCAACGAAGTATCGAGGACTTTCAATGAGTACCTCATCATTCCTGGTTTAACCACCAAGGAACACACTCCAGATAGTATGAACCTGTCCACTCCTATTGTTAGATATAAAAAAGGAGAAACTCCAAAAATAGCATTAAACATTCCGTTTGTATCTGCTATCATGCAATCCGTATCTGATGATGGTCTAGGAATTGCTTTAGCCAAAGAAGGTGGCGTTTCATTCATTTTTGGCTCCCAGTCCATTGAGGAACAAGCTAGAATGGTGAAATCGGTAAAAAAATACAAAGCGGGTTTTGTCACTAGTAGAGCTAACATCAAGCCTGATGCTTCTTTGCTAGAAGTTATTAAATTAAAAGATAAAACTGGGTTTTCTAATATTGGTGTTACCGAAGATGGTACCGCAAACGGAAAATTTGTAGGGTTAGTTACGGGTCGAGATTACCGTACAAAAACCGATTCTTATAGTAAACAAGTAAAAGAGTTTATGACTCCCAGTGCTGATATTATAACCGGAAAAGATGGGATTTCGTTAAATGAAGCCAACGATATTATTTGGGACAATAAACTAAATACGTTACCTATTTTAGATGAACACGGAAACCTAAAATATTTTGTTTTCCGTAAAGATTACGACAACCACAAAATGAATCCTAATGAGATCTTAGATGATCAAAAAAGATTAATTGTAGGTGCTGGGATTAACAGTAGAGATCATCAAGAACGTGTTCCAGCTTTAGTTAAAGCAGGAGTAGATTTATTATGTATTGATTCTTCCGATGGTTTTTCTGAATGGCAAAAAGACACCATTACACATGTCAAAGCAAATCATCCAAATGTATTTATAGGAGCTGGAAACGTAGTAGATCGCGATGGTTTTTTGTATTTAGCCAAAGCAGGTGCCGACTTTATCAAAGTAGGTGTTGGAGGTGGTTCTATTTGTATTACCCGAGAGCAAAAAGGTATTGGCCGTGGACAAGCAACTGCTATTATTGAGGTAGCTGAGGCACGTGACGAATATTTTGCAGAAACGGGAGAATATATTCCAATTTGTTCGGATGGCGGTATTGTTCAAGACTACCACATGACTTTGGCATTAGCTATGGGAGCCGACTTTTTAATGATGGGTCGTTATTTTGCTCGTTTTGATGAAAGTCCAACTCGAAAGTTAATTGTGGGAGGAAACTATGTAAAAGAATATTGGGGAGAAGGTTCAAATAGAGCTAGAAACTGGCAGCGCTATGATATGGGTGGAAACAACGCTCTTAAATTTGAAGAAGGTGTAGATAGTTTCGTTCCGTATGCAGGAAAATTAAAAGATAACGTAGAACTTACCTTAGGAAAAATCAAGTCTACTATGTGTAGCTGTGGCGTTTCTTCAATTAAAGAACTACAGCGAAACTCCAAATTAACATTGGTTTCATCTACGAGTATTATTGAAGGTGGCGCACATGACGTAATTGTTAAAGAAAGCACTAACTAATTAGAGATTAATATCTCAACATATTATTACCACACAACATGGAAGAATTTTTAATCAAAGCCTTAGGACTCATCATGAGTCTATCAATATTAGTCATACTGCATGAGCTCGGGCACTTTATACCCGCAAAGCTTTTTGGAGTAAGAGTAGAAAAGTTTTACCTGTTTTTTGATCCATGGTTTTCTTTATTTAAATTCAAAAAGGGCGACACAGAATATGGCATTGGATGGCTTCCTTTAGGAGGGTACGTAAAGCTTTCCGGTATGATTGACGAGTCAATGGACACCGAACAATTGGCACAAGAACCCCAACCTTGGGAATTCAGAACCAAGCCAGCTTGGCAACGGTTAATCATAATGGTTGGTGGTGTTACTGTAAATGTATTACTCAGTATTTTAATTTACGCTATGATCTTGTTCACTTGGGGCAAGGCATATTTACCTGCCAACGAAGCCGTTTACGGTGTGGATACTAGTCCCTACATGACCGAAATTGGATTTAACTCCGGTGATAAAATTGTAGGATTGAACGACAATCCTATTACAGATGACATGACTTATCGCGACATATTTTTAGAGTTAATGTTAGATGATGACATTACCTCTGTTTCGGTATTGAGAAACGAAGAAAAGGTAATTATACCTATTCCTGAAAATTTTAAAGCCCAAGTACTTACGCGCAAAGAAAGAAGCCCTTTTACCGAAAGAATTCCTTTTATTGCAGATAGCATTTTACCCGATTCGCCAGCGCAAAAAGCGGGCTTACTGAAAGGAGATGAGTTTCAAACCATGAATGGTGCGAAAGCTAAATATTACATTGATTTTGTCAAAGCAGCTCAAGCTAACAAGGGCAATTTAGTAGATATGACGGTACTAAGAAATGGAGTTCCTGTAACCGTGGCTATTACTATTTCTGAGAAAGGGAAAGTAGGGGTAGGAAACAAAAGCCCCGCATCCTATTTTGAATTTGAAACCAAGTCCTATTCATTTCTTAGTTCTATTCCTGCGGGATATAAAGAAGCTACATTGACATTGACCAATTATGTGCGTCAAATGAAACTCATTTTCACTAAAGAAGGAGCTTCCCAGCTTGGTGGTTTTGGAACCATAGGCAATTTGTTTCCTGCACAATGGAACTGGCAAAGATTTTGGGGTTTAACCGCATTTTTATCTATGGTATTGGCATTCATGAATATTCTTCCTATTCCGGCCCTAGATGGTGGACATGTGATTTTCTTATTATACGAAATGGTTACGGGTAAAGAACCCGGTGAAAAATTCATGGAGTACGCACAAATGTCCGGTATATTTTTATTGGTTGGCTTAATGCTTTTCGCAAATGGGAATGATTTATGGAGTGGGATCTCCAAACTATTAGGATCGTAATGAAAAAAATTGGATTAATAATACTCGCTTTAGTTTCTTCCCTGCTAGCCTTAGCTCAAGAAGAAACATACCATTCAGAAAACAGAAGAGCTCAGTTATCTTCAGATACCATGACGGTTGATTTTTTGATCATTCCGGCTAGCAAAAGACTCTACAACTCGTTTTTTGACCGTCAAATGATAGAAGCGAATGCGATAGATTTCAAAACACTCAGAGATACCACCCTTTCTACCTTAGCGTTTCAAGTGGCTAATGCATTTAATGACAGCTTACCTTCTGGTGTCATTCCAGAAAGCGAGTCTTCGTATCCCGAAGATATGAATTTTGTGTATGAATCCATTGAGTACCGGTATGAACTCGTTCCCGTTAGGAAAGAAAAAGAATCTACGTTGAATAAGTGGAAAAACAAATTACCCAAAAAAGAGCCTAAACCAGAACCTAAAAAAGGAACATACATGGAGAACGGGCAAATTGTGAGTAATCCGGAATCAAAGCCTCAATATACTAATATTGAAATTTTAAACTCCGACTTTTTATTCGTTTTAAACCAAAAATATAAGGCAACCACTTTTGTATTTATTAATCAATACGAAATGGTTATACCTACTCATGTAGACCAAATTTCTTTACAAAGCGATAATTACCCCAGAATATTAAAGGTACATTACTCTATTGTTAATATAGAAGGAAAAGTCGTACATAGTGGATTAGTAACTCAAAGCTCCTCTTCTTTTGATAACAAATTAGATTACTTATTTGAAAACAGTTTCTTGCAATTGGGTCATCAAATAAGAATGGACCTAGCTAAATCCAAGTAACCTATATCCTTTACAAAACCCTGATTCTTTAGATATAGAATTAGTGGTTTATTCTATATCTTGTGCCCATGAACGGAATTTCTCCATACCACCTTTTAATAGGTATTTCGCTAATTATCATTTTATCTTACCTATTTAATCTAGTATCTAAGAAAACGAGTATCCCTTCCGTTTTACTCCTTATCATTCTCGGTGTTATTATCAAGCAAGTAGATCAGTCCTTTAATTTCATTCAAAGAGACCTAATGCCTTTACTCGAAATTTTAGGTATTGTTGGATTGATTATGATTGTTTTAGAAGCTGCTTTAGACTTAAAACTAGAACGTGAAAAATGGCCTATTTTATGGCGTTCGTTTGTAGTAGCTCTTTTAGGTTTAGTCGCCACCTCCTTTGCTATTGGGGGTATTTTAGACTTTTTTCTGGATAGCGGATTTGAAAGATCACTAATTTATGCCATACCATTATCTATTTTGAGCAGCGCCATTGTTCTTCCATCCGTAAACGGTTTAAACGAAGACAAAAAAGAATTCATGATCTATGAAAGTACATTTTCGGATATTTTAGGAATTACGTTTTTCTACTTAATGATTCAACAATTTGAGCCCGAGTCTACAGCTTCATTCTGGAGTTCTTTAGGCAGCAATGTCGGTTTAACTGTAGCTGTATCTCTTATTGCCAGCTACATTCTAATTCTAATTTTTCAGAAACTCACTTCTAATGTAAAGTTATTTTTACTCATTAGCGTTCTTATTCTGCTATATGCTATTGGTAAACTAAACCATCTTTCGTCTTTACTTATTATTTTGGTATTTGGATTGGTACTCAACAACCCCACCGTCTTTTTTAGAGGTCCAATTAAAAAATGGATTGATGAAGATGCCCTAGGTAAAATTCTCACTGATTTCCGACTCATTACCATCGAGTCTGCTTTTATCGTGCGTACATTTTTCTTTGTCATATTTGGAACTACTATTGTTTTAAGTCAATTAGTAAGCATCACGGTGTTTTTCCAGAGTTTGGCTATTCTAGCTATCACCTTCGGCTTACGTTGGGTCTTTTTAAGAATTACCGTAGGTAAGGATTTGTTTCCGCAGGTGTTTATTGCTCCCCGTGGGCTCATCACCGTATTGTTATTCTTTGCGATTCCGGTGCAATTCGCCATTCCTGAATTTGAAAACGGAATTCTTTTGTATGTTATATTAGCCACTAGCATATTAATGACCTGGTCACTCATTCGCAATAACAAGGAAGACATTAACGAGTTACAAAGAGACGATTTCTTCGATCCAAATCCCTCTTTTGAGGATAGTGCCATTGAAGAACTCGTTAACTCCGAACTAGGTATTGAAACGGAATCATCGGAAGCATCAAAACCTAACGAATGAAAAAGCTAATCGTATTTTTATTTTGTCTTTCAACGAGCACTTTGTTTGCACAAAATGTGATTCAATTAAAAATCACGGTAAATCCTGAACTAACCGTTTTAAGTGATGTAACCGCCAATGCAGATAGTATACCTCATGGCAGGCATCTCATCATTTATAAAAACAAAACCATTGTTAGGGGTACCGTAAATGACGGTTTAATGGATGGGGTTTGGACCATTTTTTATATGAATGGACAACAAAAAATGAAGGGACGTTACCAAATGGGGCAACCTCACGGAGAATGGATCTACTGGAGCAAAACAGGTGAAGTTCAAGCCAAATTTCAATTCAGTAAAGGAAAACGAATCGGTCATTGGCAAGGTTACTATTCCAATAGAGCCAAAGCTATAGATATCATTTTCAACCCAAAAGGAGCACCCGAACAATGTATTCAGTACTACCAAGATGAAATAATTGCTTTAAATCATGAATACAAGTACGTTAAAAAAGACACTTTAACCAAGCTATCCTATTACTTTAAAAACTATTCAATTTTTCATTACGAACAACTAAAAAACGGCACCCGACACGGACTAGTTAGCACCTATCATAGCAATGGCTTGGTGTGGGATTCCTACAAATTTAACCATGGCTTACTCGCCAACGTGCTTGATGGTTATTCTTCGGGTGGAGTACCTCGCAAAAACACAAATTTCAGAAACGGAAATGGAATCGTAAATAAATACTACTCCAACGGAAACCGATATTCTCAAACAAACTATCAGAACGGATTAAAACAGGACAGCATTACTATTTATGATTTAGGCGGAAAAATTGGGGGTGCTGGGAGGTTTGAAAAAGGATTACCGATTGGTAAATGGGATATTTACTCCAAATTTCACAAACACATATTTGACCTGGAAGTACAAGACGAAAGAGACTTTGTACTAATGCGTATTTATACCTCTACGGCTCCAAAAGAAAGACAAACTGGCTTTTTACTCCATGGATACAAACATGGAATATGGAAAAAGTACAATGCCTATGGCGAGTTAGTTTCTGAAAAATCATTTCGACAAGGATTCCTAAATGGAATCTCTAAAAGATATGAGAGTAATAAGGTAATGAGCGAGTTTCACTACACTAACGATAACAAGGATGGCGATTTCACTTATTTCAATAGCTTTGGAGAAATAAACATTCAAGAAACCTTTGAAACAGAATCAACCCTAGATACTAATTGGTTTAAACCCCCTATTAAAAATTGGATTTCTGTGAGTAACGAAGCCTCTGAAACTCACCAAAAATATTTATGGTTTTACCCCTCTCTTCCGGGTATGGAAATCGTGAAGGCTGAGAAAGGATTCATGGCCAAACAAGAAGGTGTCTTTAAAATTCAAAGAGGAATTCCTTATGATTATTGGCCCGAATTAATTCCGGCAAATTTTATGGGGGGTGCTTTGGCTGAAAAACAATACATCCGGAATTATTTAACCATCCCTGTGGCTAGTTTAAACCATCATGTGAACGGTAGAGTCATGGTGAGATATAAAGTAGATCAAATAGGTTTAATTAGTGAGATTACTTTATTGAAGACTTTAGGCTTTGGGTTAGATGAAGTAGCCATTAATTTGGTGAAATCATTTCCCCCATTAAATCCAGCAACGTATAATGGAATACCTATACCTTCCTACATCGTGCGTGAATTTGATTTCAGCTTTTAATCTCCTTCTTCGTAAAAATCACGAAGTAATTTTCTATACGCTGAAAATAATTTTGATTTAGAAACAAACCCAATATACTTAGAATCATCAGATACTACGGGTAAGTTCCAGGCACCACTTTGATCAAACTTAAGCATTACTTGTTCCATTGTATCGGAAACGTAAATAAACTCGGGAGCTGGAGTCATTAACTCATGTACATACAACTCATCGTATTTATCTCGATCAAACATGATTTCACGCACATCATTTAAATTAACCACTCCTAAAAACACATTCTGCTCATCAATTACAGGAAATAGATTTCGACTGGATAATGACACAACTTTTACTAAGTCTCCTAACTTATCATAGGCATGTATGGTGGAGAAATTAGTCTCTATTTCATTTTTCAAGCGCATTAATGTAAGTACCGCACGATCTTTATGATGCGTAATAAGCTGCCCTCCTTGTCCCAATTGCT
>JBLFZF010000105.1:0-10413 GCA_047610145.1 Salibacteraceae bacterium
CCACAGGCCAAATTGCTTATTCTAAAGAAATTGATATAAAAAAATCTATGAAACTTGCATTGAATCAAGGGTCATTCCTGAACACAGTATTTTAAAAGGTCTTTCTTATACGAATTTAAAGAAAAAGCTCCTCTACTTAACCTCCACTTCACCGTATAATTAATTCCAAATACCATTAGACTCTGTTAGAACAACAGGACGATCATTTGTTATCAGTATGGTTTGTTCATGTTGAGCAACATACCCCCCTTTATCTCCAACTAAAGTCCATCCATTACCGAAGTCGGTCGCGAAATTAGAGTTCGTAGAAATAAACGTTTCAATTGCTACCGTTGCGTTCTTGCTAAACCTTTCCCGGTTGCTGCGTACACGGTAGTTTAATATATTCTCAGGCTTTTCATACAGACTCCTCCCCACCCCATGACCAGCTAAATTTTTAATTATAGTATATCCTCTTTTCTTGGCTTCAGACTCTATTAAATATCCAACCTCAGAAACTTTAGACCCTCCCCTAATACAATGAACTGCAATATGTAATATTTCTTTTGACGCATCTACAAGGGGCTGATGATTAAATACATCATTCCCGAGAACAAAAGACTCACCGTTATCCGACCAAAAACCGTCCAGCTCTGCGGATACATCAATATTTATTAAATCTCCTTCTTTTAATATTTTACTCTCTGAAGGCACTCCATGCGCAGCCTCTTTATTTACGCTTATAAACGTATTACCGGGAAATTTGTATGCGATGCAGGGAGCGGGGTTAGCCCCGTAACTTTTCAAAACACTTCCTCCGTACTCATCCAGCTCCTTGGTAGACATCCCTACGCTAGTAAACTCTCTCATTAGCTTAAGGGTCATTCCAACTACCTCACTAACTTTTTTCATTCCGATTAGTTCGGATTCTTTTGTGATTTGCATTTTGTCTTTTAAAATTGCCTTGGACTCTATTATCAATCAATTTCTAGCGATGAAAACCTAGAGCGAATCCTCTCCTTAAAAGAAGGATACTAACACATTAGTTTCTATCACAAACCCATAGCACTCTGCATCAATATAACTAAGCCTCGAAAAAAAAGTTCCGCTTCAACCCAAACTCTACTATTTTATTCGCTTAAAACCTAATTGGCTTATTGGTAAAGCACTGAATTCCAATAGAAGCCTCAAACATCAACCCTCCTATGGGTTGAGTAAATACGGCAACTCCATACGAATATGGCATATCAGCAGAGACACCGGATGTTAAGACCACAGCAGAAGCTTGCCCACCAATCTTCAATTTCTCACTCATGAATTTATCGAAAGCCTTCTCGTTTAGAAAGAAAATAACCTCGCTATATTGCTGAATACCAAATTGGCTTCCAAGTGTAACTTGCTTCAATTTAGATGCACTAACAACTTCGTGGTTTTTAAAGACCACACCTTTACCAAGGGCCCCACCCAGAGTTATACCTAACTTGGTTACTTTAGGAAAAACAGCATAGCCAAATGAGTTGTGGTAGTAATACTTAAGCTCCGGAGCTTCCTTAATCATTAAACGTAACCCCTCTGTCGACTTCTTTACAATATCAGGCTCCAATTCTTTTAATTGAGCGGTTACTGTTTGGCTAGTTATGTTGAATACCATCAAGGATAAAATTGTGATGATTTTAATTTTCATATTATTTAGATTTTAAATGTGAACTATTGATTTCTTACTACTTGGAAAAAATGTAACACCATATTGTTACTGCACTTACCAATTTATTAGAAGACTCCACTACCCCGGGAGTTCTCATAAATTAAACTCACTCGGTAGAGTTTGGAAATGGCAACTAAAAATATACGCGGTACATTACATTTGGGAAAAAGCCGAATTGAGTGGTATACCCAATGTTGTCGGGTTCATTTTCATCATAGAACTCATTTATTTTCCCGATATGATTGGTGAGATTCTCTAGGTTAACAAATATTTCATGCGTTGCCTTTTTACGATTAAACTTATAGCTAGCAGAAAGTGTCATCTGAAAAGCATCTTCAATTTTATCTTCATACGCTTTCCCATAGTCCCAATACTCATTTTTCTCTGGGTCTACCGCCAAATCCCCATTACCATCTCTTAACAAGGAGATTATTTTTTTCCCCCCTCCGTAAAATAATTTTGCATTAATGGCTAAAGTCTGGTTTTTATTTTTACCCAATTCAACTAATTCCTTTCCTGCTAATAGATTAAAAAGGTAATTACCGTTGTATGCTGTATTTCGCTTTACACCTTCCAAAGATTTGTAGGTTGAACTATATAGGGAAGTATTGATTAGAAAATAATAGTTCTTATTGAAAAAACGCTCTAATGTTAACTCCACTCCGTAATTTTCTCCAGTTCCTTCATTTACTAAATCCACATATCTGTAATCTAAACCTTCATTGATAGAACTGTAATAACTAGAGTCATTATTTTCTACCGGTAAATTATAAAGGTATTGATAATACACCTCTACCTTGGCTCTTAAGTTCTCAGATAGCCTATGCTCATACCCAGCAACAAAATGGTGTGCTTTCAACAACCCAAGATCTTTATTGGGCTCTGTTATATTTCCATTAGCATCGGGTACCTTGGTAAAGTAATTATGGACACTTTCCATTTTACTATGATTTCCATATCCTAGGTTAAAAGAACTAATATTAGATGGTTTCCAGCGTACTGCAATTCTCGGTTCCAATGTACTTTCTTTAGTGTACAGAACATTCATATTATGAAAACCTGACACCACTGTTACATCCTCGTTTAAGCGATATTTCCAGCTAATAAAATTATTGACCACTCCCATATTCTCATTGAAGTCTACCAAGGAAGTTTTATTTGTTTCATTATCATCGAACATACTTTGGGCACTCTCATAAGAGAACAGTGAAAATTTGGATCCTATTTGTAAGTTACTCTTTGCATTTACTTTGTAGTTGTATTTCAATCCTCCTCTGTAAATAGATTTTTTCAATTCGGCATTGAAATTTAAACTTCTACCTAGGGTATCATTTACTGTTTGCCCGCTACTATCGATTCGTTCTATTATATGAGATTCATAAATCTCATCATTCAAACCTTCAACGGCAAAAGATAGAGATGTTTGCAAAAAACTTTTGCTATTGATCGTTAAGGCATGGTTTATTCCTGCATTTGCCAAATAAGTATCTTTTACCAAATCTTCCGATATATCTTTCTTCAATCCGTTATCAGTTGGAGTCTCCCATATTGCGGGAGTAATATCTTTTAATTCAATACCACTTTTGCCTCCAAGTCCAAATAAAGAAAAGGTACCCGATTTTTTTGTAGGAAGCACTACCTTAAAGGCCATGTCCTGAAATTTTGGCACTCCACCCACATCAACTAAACCCAAATTATCTACTAGTGAAATAGTCGAATAGCGGTAATTGAACAAGTAGGATCCTCCGTATCCTTTTTTTAATGGCCCCTCAACGGCCACATCCATTCCTAAAATACCCACACCAGCTGTAATTTCTCTTTTCTCGTTATTTCCGGTTCTTAACTTAACATCATATACACCAGACAAAACGTTCCCATACTCCGGAGCAAAAGCACCCGTTGCAAAATCTGATGTGGCTAATAAATTGTTATTCAATGCACTTATGCCTCCCGCAACTCCATTTTGATCGGCAAAATGATTAGGGTTAGTGATTTCTGCCCCTTCTAACCTCCACAACATGTATTTTGGAGAGTTCCCTCTAACAATAATATCGTTATTCCCATCTTGTGAACTGGTCACGCCTGCGAAATTTGAGAGTATTTTAGAGGGGTCATCAAAACCACCGGCATATCTTTTTGATTCTTCTAATGAAATAGAACGCGTACTGACTACCGACATCTCATTTAGTGCTTCGCCTTTATTTTCATAGGCTCTCACAACAAATTCATTCATTTTCACAATAGACTCCTGCATACTTAAGTCTAAAACGACTTCTTTTCCGGAGTTTACAATGATATTGGAAACGGTTGCTTTTTGATATCCCAGGTAAGACAGCAACAGAGAAACTCTACCCACGGGAATATTTTCTAGCCGAAAATTTCCACTCACATCGGTAACGGTTCCAATTAAAGGGTCGCTACCCAGTACTCTTATTTCAGCACCAATCAATGACATTTTACTGTCAGCATCTAAAATGGTTCCCCGAACAGTTTGGGTTAAATTTTGACTTAAACCGCTGGTTACTACTAGCAGTGTAAATAGTGTTATTGTAAATATTCTTTTCATGTTACATTGTTTTTTTATGACAATGCAAATGTGTTCCGACAGACTTGGGGAAATGTTCTATATATTAAATGAGAAGTTCGGAATTATAATTCCGTGCACATTAATAAGAATTCACTACAATACACCTACTGTTTTAAAAATTGTTTTGGCGTTAAACCAGTCTCCTTTTTAAAATAGGTATTAAATACTGTTTTAGAATTGAACCCACTTTCATAAGCCAGCCCCTCAATAGTTAGTTTATTGTTTTTAGGATCTAGAGCAATCAACTTAAAAGTGGCTATTCGATAATAATTGATAAACTCATTAAAGTTTTTACCGATGCTTTTATTTAATAACCAGGACAATTGATTCGGATGAATTTCAATTTGAGCAGCTAATAATCTCAAAGATAAATTGGAATCTAAATATGGTCGTGTTTCTTTAATGTACTCTAACAAACGGCTTTTGTAAGCCGCTACTTCCTTGGCGTTTAAAAGAGCTTTCTTGTCTAATTTTCTTTTAGATGAAACCTCCGTTTTAAAAATTATTTTATGAAATTCAAGGTATCTTGGATCCGCTTTTAAAGACTTGACGATAGGATCAGCAAACCTAATAGGTAGCAAAGGAGATTTCGTTTCAATGGCATTTTCTATCCAACTAAAAGCACGTTCAATTTCCCCAATTGCGGTATACATCATAAAAAGATACGAATCTGCCAAGAAGCCACCTGGAGCCTTTGCTAACTGTTTTAATTGATTCAGATACTCCGCAGTTTTTAGCTCATCTTTTTTTAAGGCATGAGCCAATCCTATTAGCCCTGTTTTTTCTGCTAGAGCGATAGACTCCAAGTTTTCAAAGTATACGATCACTTCATCAAATCGCTCTAATTGCAATAAACAGTGCGTTTTAATAGAGTGCGCAATAATATTTTTATCGTTCACTTTTAGACAGGCATCCAGTAAATTCAAAGCCAAAACGTAGTCACCTATTAAGTAATGAAAATAAGCGTTAAAAAATTGAGTTTCTTCTGAAAGCGGATTTATTGCCAAAGCTAAATCAAGGTAAGTCCTTGATAATTCTTTTTCTCCTGCAAGAATATACAAAAAGGACAAGAATTGATGAGCTTCCGCATTATTAGGGTTTATTTGAATTGATTTCAAGAATTCTTGAAGCGACTTATTATAATGACACTCAAGGAAAAAAGCTTGGTGAGCCAATTGATAATGAACTCCCGATGATTGATCGCTCAATGCTAATGCCTGTTGTGTATATTGAACTGTTTTCTCCCAAGCCTCTTGATACGACATAAAGCCTGCAGTTCCCAAAAAGCTATATCCATACGCTAGCCCTAAATATGCTTCGCTATAGGTAGGATCTAACGATAAAGCTTTTTCATAAAAAGAAATTGCTTTTTTTACATCTTCAGGATTCCACTTGTTATGATAGAATTTTGCTTTCAAACAAAATTCATACGCAATAATGCTATCCGTTTGCTTTGGAACTAGATGTTCTTGAATTTCAAAATGCCCAAAATGTTCACGCAATTTTTCAGCTATCAGCAAACTAATTTCATCCTGAATCTCAAAAATATTTTCTAGTTTTCTGTCCCACGTTTCCGACCAAAAATGAAAATCTTCTGCTACTTGAATTAATTGAGCCGTGATTCTCACCGAATCCCCAGAACGCCTCACACTGCCTTCTAAAATAGTGGACACATTTAATTTATCTCCAATTTCTGATATCGGTAAATTCTTTCCTTTAAAAAAGAAAGAAGAGGTTCGAGAGGTAATTTTTAAACTGTCAATTTTAGCTAAAGCATTTATGATTTCTTCCGTAATTCCATCACTAAAGAATTCATTATCCTCACTGGAACTCATGTTCAAAAAAGGAAGTACAGCTATTGTTTTATCCTTAATAGATTCCATATTTAATGTAAAATTTACAACGAAGTTGTACCTTAAATATCACCTCATTTTTAAACACTATAAAAGTCTTGACACCTATTTCAATAGTCACAACTAAAACTAAAAAGCCCACACATACGGGCTTAAATAATACATTGCTAATAACTAAGCTACTGCTAATGCGAGTTCTTCTTTTAAAGATTCTAATTTAATTTCTAACTCATTGATTTCATCTGCTATTTTCTGCTTCACTCCTTCGGAGTTCTTCATAACATCACCAAATAAGTTCTTGTAATACGAAATTCCGTCTTCCATATTCTTTTGAAATGCATTGAAGTATTTCATTTGTTTGTCCATTGGACCTGTAGCATCTTTTATTTTATTCTCTAAATAATCTACATACAGTCCTATTTCTTTCACAAACATATTTGGACGATAATTATCGCTTAATACATTTATCTTTCCATAGATATGGCTCGCCATTTTTCTCAATGAAATGATTTCATCAAAATAAGCCATGTTGGGACCCGGACAAATCGAAATACCTTCCCCACGAACTTTATTATCTAAATGATTCACCTTTACGGCAGAAGTTCCAAGACCTACACAAATACACGATTTATCGGTAATCTTATCAAACTGCTTTTTATACTCCACCTTAGCCAAGTCTAAAGCCTCCAAAGCTTTTAATTTATGTCTTTGATATTGGCGTGAAGCTGTACAAATGGCTCTCTCTGTAAATTCTTTACTGGATACTAAGTAATTTAAAGGACAAGAGGAACCGGGACGGCCATCCGCAATCTTTTGTAACTTCTCTGCATCCTTTGTATTTCCTTTCAATGAATTAAATGGAATCCCTAAAGGAGAAATACTACTTAAATACAAGTCTTCTTCTTTCGCTTTTAAAAGTAGTTTTCTTGTAGGCGTATCAACCGTTACCGCTTCTGGAACTAGAAGCATTGGAGAGCCCCAGCCCACAGAATCCATCCCATAATGATCTGTTAAAAAATCATGTTCTTCACTTGTTCCAACACCTCCTTGTGCGGTAACAAGCATTCCCATAGGTGCCGCAGGAATATATTTTTTCACCTTCTCTAGCGCATCAATTAAAATAGAATGAACAGAAGCGATTAGTTCTTTACGACTCGTTCTAAACTGATCTAAAATTGGTCCCATAAGAAACCCATCCGAAGCAAAAGCATGCCCCCCACAGTTTAAACCCGACTCCACTCTATATTCTGAAACCCAAAGTCCTTTTTTAGCTAAAAACTTACCTTGAATTAATGAGGACCTATAATCACTTACTTTTAAAACAATTCGCTTTTTAATATAACCATTTTCATTTGGATAAAAATCCTCAAACTGTGATATATATGAGTATAACCTCGGGTTCATTCCCGCAGAAAAAACGATAGACGAATCAAGATCACTATTAGCATACCCACGCAAAGCGGAGTGTGCCTCATTAAACTCTGATGGTAGAGCTTCCTTATTTGCATAGGTCACCCTATCCAACTTAGTCATTATGTTAACATCTATACTTCCTGGCTTCATAGCTGCACGAAGACTAGATTGCATTTTTGTTTTAGTATCTCCCTCTGGCAATGCCATCATTTTTTTATAAACCCCGCTTAATGGTGATTTATTGGGAAGCATTTCAAAGTATTTAGCTATTTCACTTCCTGTAACAAATTCGGAAGCTTTTACACGCTCAAAATTACGAGTCACTACTACACCTACCAAATTCATATAGGCGGTTGTTCTTCTTGCTCTAAAATCTTCGTCTTTTTTTGTAATAGCAATAAACTCCAATCCATTTTCCTTTGCGTGAAACTCACGCATTTGCTCAATCAACTCATCATCTACTAAAGACATCACAGAAGATATACCGTAATGAGCCACCTTAATGGGCGAATCAATGGTAAAAGCAATTCCCATGACAGGAATATGAAAAGAATGTGGAGACCTATTTATGGATGCTATCATAGACAAAATTCAAAAAAATTCAGGTTTAAACCAAACCAAAAAACTCAAGGTATAGTCACAAAGGTGCAAAAAATAAAGGGCGGACACAAAAAAATCAAGTGATTGCGCTCAAATATTGCAAATACCTGATTAATAATATTATGCATGAATAACAAACGTGAGATACGAGACGCTAACCCCTCCTATTTTTCGTTCAACAATTCTGCGACAAACAACTCTGTTTCTGCACAGTAATCATTATAATACTTCCCCGTACTCGGACCATAAAATCCGGTATGGATTTTAACCACTTCCCCTTTTCTATTTATGAATATTGACGTTGGATACGATTTTATAGGCGTAATCATAGGCAAAGCCTTTGCTGATTCCTTTGGAGTTCCAGCCACCAAAACTGAATATGGTACATCTAAGTCTGCTATTGCTTTTGATAAAGTAATTTTAGC
Source organism: Salibacteraceae bacterium (assembly GCA_047610145.1). GTDB lineage: Bacteria > Bacteroidota > Bacteroidia > Flavobacteriales_G > Salibacteraceae > CAJXZP01. The sequence goes on from JBLFZF010000105.1 coordinate 8,563, forward strand.
CATGTCAAATTCCGGACTTCTTTCAAAGCCTAAACCAATAATTTCCAAGCCATCCGAATTGTATTTTGAATACAACTCTGTAAAGTATCTCGTCTCATCCACACAGTTAGGACACCAAGACCCTAACACTTGAAGAATTACTACTTTTCCTTGGTACTTGGCATCCGACAAGGACACAAGATTTCCTTTTAAGTCTGGAAACGAGAAATCAATTTCACTTTTCGCATCACTTAAACTCGTCATTGAATTCGGATCTCTTAATTCAAACGCTTCATTCCTTTTTGCTGTCCATGTGGTGTGATAATGATTTCCAGAGTAAAAGTGACCATCCAAAATAGCATCACCTACAATTTTTCCAGTAAAGAGAAACAAATGAGAACCATCAAAAGTGCTCAGATAAAAACTATCTCCTACCACCTTGCCTTGCAAAAACCTATAATCACCCGTTTCCGTAGCGAAAGTTCCAATCAAATCATCTCCAAATCTTTCAAACATTCCAATAGCCGCTGATGAATCTCCCTCATCATAAAAATAAGTTTCCCATTTACCAGAGAAATCAGGTCCCAATGCTGTTGGATCATATCCAAAACTTTGATCATAAGTACGTTTATTGGCGATAAAAGCTACCTCGTAATTCGGTCCTCTATCCAAATTATGAAATGTACCTATTAATTCATCTCCATTCCGTTCAAATTTTAAATAAGACTGAAACACGGGCATTTCTGCAATATACCCTGAATCTGTTTTAAGCGCCACAACCGTCAATTCTTCCTTTCCTTGTGTAAAGGTTAATTTCACTCCATCAGAAACCGGACTCCACCAAAAATTGACCGGTATATTATGTGGCCCAATATCAAAAAATATTCTCCATGGCTGAGGCTTACCTTCCAATTCACCTGAAAGGTAAAACGAGTTACTATCTAATGTTCTCAGGTCTTGTTCATTCTCTATGGAATACCCCGAATTAGGCACGTAAGTCAGTATTTCAGAAAAAGTATACGCTGCAGATGTGCGGTTTACGCGAATAGAAGCGCCTACACACGTAGAATCTACAAATCTGTAGACCGCCCATTTAACAGAAGTTTTCTCATCTATACTCTGCCAAGTCACCTCTCTCCAATTGGACAGCTTAGACTCCGTTTCTGTTCGAGTAAACTTTGATGAATTGGCGGGTTTATTAAAATCGGCATCCACAAATGGCTGCAATTCTACCGTCCAATCAGGAGAAGCAATTGTTTTTGTTTCAATACCTCCATCGGTATATACTCGTTTTATTAATACACCTTCTATTTCATCTTGTTCTTCCCTGAAATCTATCACATCCACAAAAGGACCTTTCACTTTTTCCTTTTCTGAAACACAAGAAAAAAGGCTTAGTAATAACACTAAGCCTACACTTATTTTATAAATTAATGTATTCATTTAGTTTCTATTTAATCTGGAGAGCAATTTCAAAAGTTCAATATACAACCAAATTAGCGTGACCATTAATCCAAATGCACCAAACCATTCCATTGCTTTTGGTGCTCTTGCTGCGGCAGCTTTATCAATAAAGTCAAAGTCTAACAACAAATTAAATGCCGCTACTCCAACTATCACCAAGTTTATGCCAATAGCCATTACAGAGGTATCCTCCAGGGTAAAGAATGCAGCACCGAAAAAACTCATAATAAAATTAATCATGTACATTAGGCCCACTGCTCCAGTAGCTGCAAAAACACCCATTTTCAACTTTTCAGTTACTTTTATTATTCCTGAACTGTATAAAAAAAGCATTAGAAATAAGACCCCTATTGTGAGTGTGATAGCCTGCATAACTAAACCACCTTGACCCGACTGAGAGCCAATGAA
>JBLFZF010000106.1:0-10277 GCA_047610145.1 Salibacteraceae bacterium
TCTTCGAGTACTGAAACACTTCCACTGACCAAAAAGAAATACCTAGTAAATCGACTTTTCCTACCAGCTAAATCTATTATTAATAGAAAAAAAAGATTGTGCCTTTATCTAGGCAATTGCTTTGGAGCAGGGGGAAGGAGTGAAGAATGAGCGACAGGGGGATTGACCTTGCAAACAAGACCGAACTCACCTAAAAACCGAGACCACTAAGCGGAGTCGAATCAAAAACCACAAAAACAAAGGTCCCTGAGCCTGCCTTCTGCAAGGTAGGGGATTTCTGAGTGAAACGAATAAATTATCTCGAAGGGCCAATTAACCAAAAGAAAACTACATTTGTCCCAAATAATCTTAGCATGCAAAAAATCATCGTTACCGGAGGGGCCGGATACATCGGAAGCCATACCATCATTGAATTAATTAACGCTAGTTTTGAGGTCGTATCTTTTGATAACTACAGTAATTCAAGCTCGGCAACGTATGACAGAATTAAGGCTATTTCTGGAATTGATATTGCACATGAAGAAATTGAATTAACAAATAGAGAATTAACGGCTACTCTTTTTGAGAAACATAAAGATGCCGTAGGAATTATTCATTTTGCGGCATTAAAGTCGGTACCCGATTCAATGGCCAGACCTATTGAGTATTACCGAAACAACAACGATAGTTTGTTAAATATTTTAGAACAAGTAGAGAAACACGGAATTAAATCGACCATTTTCTCCTCTTCCTGTTCGGTATACGGAAATTTACGGAAAGATCAATTACCCGTGGTGGAAGAAACCACGTGGAATGAAGCAGAATGCGCGTATGCCAACTCCAAGCAAATGGGAGAGGATTTCTTACGGAATTTCTCCAAGGTATGTCCACAAAACTTTATTGCATTAAGATATTTCAATCCGGTAGGAGCCCATTTGAGTGGCCTTAATGGAGAGATGCCATCCAAAGTAGTGAATAACCTGGCCCCATTAATCACTCAAGCCGCAGCTGGGTTACGCAATGAAATAACTGTTTTTGGAGATGATTACGCCACGCGTGATGGATCTGCTATACGAGATTACATACATGTATCTGATATTGCCAAAGCCCATGTAAAAGCCATTCAACTTGGACTATCCGATAAAATGCCCGCTAACTTTGATGTGGTTAATTTAGGTTCTGGAAATGGCGTTACTGTTTTTGAGGCTATCAATGCTTTTGAAAAAAACACGGATGTAAAAGTCCCTTATACCGTGGGACCTCGCAGAGAGGGTGACGTAGAAGCTATCTATAGCGACTGCACCAAGGCAGAACGGGTACTTAACTGGAAATGTGAATTTGGTATTGATGAAATGATGGCTTCGGCTTGGAAATGGCAACAATACCTTATCAATAATAAAATGACTATTTAGGACATTACAATAGAGGCTTTAGTTGTTTTTTTGATTTCTCTAATCCTTGTTAGATAAATATTAAGGGAAACAGAATATAAAATCAATCCCCCTGTCACTCATTTTTCGCTCCCTTCTCCAACACAATTGCCTAGAAGTCCCGTTCTTTATTTAGCCGAGTACTCACACCTAATAACTAATGCTTCACCGTATACCTACCCATATGATTTAGCTACCGCATAGGTAAGTTTGTCAAATAATCGGTCCCCAAAAAACCTTCTGTTTAGTTTAAAACAAAACTCATCTAGATAAAATCGCAAGTATTTCCCTTTGATTTTGCAATAGATACCTAAAGATGTTCGTTTTGCATTGCTAATTGCAATGTGAACCCTTTTTAAAATTGTAGCCGTTGTTTGATTAGTTGATTTTATAGATACCTGCATTTCAACATAGTTTGCAATGTCCAAATATGTATTTACTTTATCGGTAAGTACCTTTGATTTCTCATCAATTGATTCTTACATAAGATCATTTCTAGCTTCGGATTTATGACTTTCTAATACTTTCATTTTCACATATACCTGCTGACTACTCTTGTATCAGTATCTGCTAAAAATGTTGGTTCAGCCATCACTGCCACGTTCTGTTTCTTTTAGCTGCCCTTTCCTATTTTTTTTTAATTTCATACCCTGGGTCGCTATTGAAAAATAGCCCTCATACCATCAATGGCATACTGGTTATTTAGATTCCCCATTGCATTGCATACCTTATGCATTAGCACCCAAATGGTATTCTACCTTTTGGGGTTTTACTTGACGTTGCAACTCTTTTGCTGAAACACCTTTTTTTGTAAACGTCATAAGCATCAGGGCTAAAACACCACGTACGTACTGATCATTTTGAACCCTCCATCACAGATCCACTGCCAAGTGTTGTTCTAAAATGACATTTCTTACCTTCCCATTGCTTTTTACTAAGAAGCTAATAATGCGTTGTGTGGAGACACTTTTTGCAAATTACGCCTTCCTTTTCTTCCTTGAAATTGAAATAATCTCGGCAACTTTGCTCATCTAGAAACATTTCTACAAATTCTAATACGAACATAATACGCTGTTTTTATAAATCATAACACCAACGTAGTGTATCGAACAGTAATCTATTTGAAGTTTACCTATTTACTGGTATAAAAGCGGTGAAGCATGTAATAATTTGTTCATTTTCTTTGTTTTATCCCTACCGTGATTTACTTCAATATCCTGTAGATGTTTTGCCTCAACCGAGCCTTTCGCGAGCTCATGACCAAAGGGAATAAAGAAAAGAATAAGTATGATGGTCGAGGGAAGCCATCTGAAACCCCGTATTACCTCGCCTTCTAGGCAATTGCTATCGAAAAAGATGGTAAACCCAGAAAAGGAAGGGTCCCGGAGGATTACACCGTATTAAAAAAAACTTAGCCTTCGCCAACAGCATTTGTCACCTGCTTAGTCATGATGATAGGGCTCTCCTTTAATAATGGTAAAACCTCTATAAACTTGCTCCAAAATAAAAACACGAATCAACTGATGAGGGAAAGTCAGTTTTGATAAAGCCAATTTCCCATTAGCTTTCGCATATACCTCATCACTAAATCCGTAAGCTCCACCAATAACAAAAACCAAGTTCTTAATGCCTGAATTCATTTTCTTTTTAAAGAAACCGCTTAATTGAACAGAAGTATGTTCCAGTCCCTTTTCATCTAGTAAAAACAATTCATCGCCAGAACTTAATTTTGAAAGAATAACCTGTCCTTCAATTCTCTTTAGTTCCTCTGAACTTACCTTTCCTCTATTTTTATAATCGGGAATTTCAATCCAGTCTAACTTAATATAATGCCTCAGTCTTTTTTTATACTCTTCCATTAAAGTTAAGATGGATTTATCTTGCGTTTTACCTACTACAACGACCGTGATTTTCATAACTCGAATATATAAATTAGAATGATTTCATCTACCTTATTAAAATTATTGACGTGGCATAATTTTGGTATTACGTAAGTCATAAAAAAATAAATTGCCAATTGGCTCAATCTTTTACCTTTGGCTCATAGATTCGATCTAATGATTAGACTTAAATATTTCGGTATATTACTCTTAACTTGGTTTACTCTGATAAGCTTTATTGGAATAAATGAAGATATTTCTGCCGCGCTTAAAAGTGGGAATGCTTTTAAAATAGCTGCTTTCTTTCAGGATAAAGTAGATATTACCGTACTAGATCAAAGTGATCTTTTAAGTAAGTTAGAAGCCGAAAAATTGATTTACAACTTTTTTCATGCGCATCAACCTTCTGATTTCGAAATACTGCACGAAGGAAAGTCTAAGACAGGTTTAGAATATACCATCGGAACTTTAAAAACGAATAACGGAAATTTCCGTGTATCTATCTACGTTAATAAAACTACCCAATCTGAATACATTCAGCAGTTATTTATTGACGCTGAATAATTCTTCTTTCACATGACTGATATTGAATTTTTAAAAGCTGCATTGCAAGAAGATGTAGCTGATGGAGACCACTCCTCTCTTTCCACCATTCCAACTAAAGCTGTTGGTAAAGCACATCTTTTAGTTAAAGAAAATGGTATTTTATCAGGTGTTGAAGTCGCTAAACTAGTTTTTCAAATAGTAGACCCTACCGTAGTATTAGATATACTTAAAAAAGATGGAGATTCCATTGTGGTAGGTGATGTCGTTTTTAACGCTACCGGAAACTCTCAAAACCTATTGAAAGCGGAAAGACTTATGTTAAACATGATGCAGCGTATGAGCGGAATTGCAACAACCACTAATATTTATGTGAGTCAAACAAAAGGAACGAAAGCGACCGTTTTAGATACCCGAAAAACAACTCCTAACTTACGTAAATTTGAAAAACAAGCTGTTTTGCATGGCGGAGGTAAAAATCACCGTTTTGGACTGTACGACATGATCATGATTAAAGATAACCATGTAGATTTTGCAGGTGGTATTTCGAATGCGCTGCAGAAAGCTACGGAATATGTTAAATCGGTTAAACCAGGACTTAGAATTGAAATTGAAACAAGAGACTTGAAAGAGGTACAAGAAGTTTTAAATACGGGATTAGGTCAACGAATTATGTTAGACAACTTTAATTACGAGGACACTAAAAAGGCAGTGGCTATGATTGGCGACTCTTACGAAACGGAATCATCCGGAGGTATTACTTTAGAAACCATTGCTGAATATGCTAAATGTGGAGTTGATTTCATTTCTGTAGGTGCAATAACTCATTCGGTTAAAGGGCTAGACTTAAGCTTTAAGGCTATTTAATTAAGTGCTTCAAATCATGTTAGGAAAAATCAACACCTACTTTCACACCATTTCGTGGATCAGAAAAATCATTTTTTTCATGAAGCACGTCAAAATCCCATTTTTTGGAGGGCTTGAGTTTTACAAATTAGGTAAGTTCTTCTTTGAAGGTTTAGCAGGTGGTTTTTTAACCACTAGGGCGGCAGCCATTGCATTCAATCTATTCCTAGCAATTTTTCCTTCTATCATTTTTATTTTTAGTTTAATTCCTTTTATTCCAATCGAAGGGTTCCAGGCAGAGCTACAAAAAGAATTGCTTTTTGCCGCTCCGGCAGCTATGGATACTTTCATGGAGGAAACACTCTTTGATATTATTGCAAATAAACATTCTAGTTTGTTATCGTTAGGATTTATATTGGCTATGTACTTTGCCACCAATGGAATTAACTCTATGCTTACGGCATTTAATATGTCGTATCATTTAGGAGAGGAAAATGCTCGCTCATGGATTTCTCAGCAAATTACAGCCATTGTGTTAACTTTGGTATTGACTACATTTTTATTCGCTGCCATAATCTTAACTATTTTTGGCGCTTCCATTATTCACTATGTTTTCAATTTATTGTTAGACTTTAGCGACAATGAATTAGCCCTCTTAAACATTGCTAGGTGGCTGATTATTACCTCCTTCGTTTATTTTTCGGTAGCCTTCATTTATTATTATGGTCCAAAAAAGAAAGTGAACTTCTTTTCACCCGGTGCTTCCTTAGCTACCTTATCCATGATTCTATTTACAATGGGTTTCGCATTTTATATTGAGAACTTTGCCTCTTACAATAAGCTTTACGGTTCTATTGGCACTGTAATGGGTATTATGTTAATGATTTACCTCAATAGTTTTGCCTTACTTATTGGATACGAGTTAAATGCCGCTATTGATCATGGTAGTGCACATATAAAGTTAGATGAGTACAAATAACTTATCTCAAAATCATAAAACTACCCTTTACAGCCGGTATTCCTGTTCCTAATTGAAGCACATAAAAATACGTTCCATCTGGCATGTTATATGCGTCCCAGAGGTTTCTATATTTCTCAAATCGGGCGACCTGAACTCCCCATCTATTATAAATACTCAAGGTGTTATTTGGGAACTTTTGAAGATTTGGGAAAACTAAGTAATCATTCAAACCATCTCCATTTGGCGTGATTACATTTACCCTCACAATATCATCTGAAATTTTATAGATGATGCTAATGGTATCCGTACACCCCTCGATACTTATCAATGCATGGGTTACCAAAAGCTCACCCCCTTGGTAAAAGGTGATATTCGTATCAATAGAGGAAGACTGAATAGAGTCTCCAATACTCCAATACCACGTTTGAATTACGGCCCCGTTTAACGGAGAGTCATCGTTAAAACCGACCGGTAAATACGCTTCTGATTTATTCTCAGGATTCATTTTGATACCCGCTTCTGGACTTGCTAAGGATTTGAAAATTTTTAATGAATCGGCAGAACAGCCAAAGGCATCTGTAATTCTCAAAGATATCCCCCCCGGAATTACAAAAATGGAATCAGTAGTTGCTCCACTACTCCACAAAACATTTTGATTCCCTAAGCGTTGTGTGTAAAGGAGCATTTCATATCCAACACAAACAGAGCTTCCAGCATATATGTTTGCTTCCGGGCTCGTTTGAGTGACGCTATAGTTTTGATCCGTACCTTGACAACCCAAACTATCTGTGACTTTCACCGCATATACCCCCGCTCTCGCTTTTAAAGTAGAATCCGTACTTCCATTAGACCATAAATAAGCGTCATATATTCCTACTGATAAAATGGAGGAATCTTGAAAACAATAATGAGAATCTCCTTGAATAGATACTACTACAGATGGTCTTTGAATAATTTCTACGGTATCGCTGGTTACACAGTAATTATCATCTTCTACAGTCACGGAATAAATACCCGGAGCGGTATAAAAAATAATAGGTGTGGTTTCACCTGTACTCCAACTAAACTGGTTGAAATTAAAATCAGCAAATAGCACACCCCCGGCAGAATCGCACATCACTCTATCTCCAAAAATAGATGCTGTATCCGCTTCTATCTGACTAACGGTTATGGTGTCTGTAGTCGCAAAACAAGAATCTAGACTTACGACACACCAATAATCTCCAGGGGTATTTACCGAGGTGGAGAAGCCTATACCTCCTGTACTCCATTGATATAAATCAAAACCCAACTCCACATCTAACCGTGTAGATTGACCTTGACAGATATCCGTAATACCCTTTACATCCACCCCATTTATTAATTCATTGACAGGATGCATTGCTACATTAGAACAACCATCCTTCCATACCGTTACCATTTTCCAACCAAACCCAGTATAAATGGTATCTATAATATCCCCCGTGCTCCAAAATAATGAATCCCAAATATCCCCAACAGCTATCAAACGTGCACTATCCACAGTATCACAATAAAACAAATTACCCTGAATCCTTACATTCGGAACATTTACAGACTGAATAGTAAAACCTAACGTATCGATACATGTACCATCAGTTACGGTAACTGAATGATACCCATAAACATTAAAAACATTTAGTTTTAGCACGCCTCCATTGTCCCATTCATAAGAATCATAAATATCCAGAACCTCCATTATAGATAATTCATTCCCACAAACAACGGTATCTCCAAAAACGGTAACTGGAATAATGGTAGCATTGGAAATAACTATAGTATCAAAAGCCTGGCAGCTGGGACCTCCCATAGAAAAGACCTCTGCAATAACAGAATAGGTTCCTGCAAGAACCGTTATAGAATTAGTTATTGCCCCCGTACTCCACAAGACCTGATCGTAATCATTGGATACAGAAAGTTGCACAGAATCTCCATTACAAGAATTAATATTAGAGGTATTAATTTTCACAACCACAGAATCATTCAAAAAAATACTGTCTACGTTCTCACAGCCCATTTTGATTACATTTACCCAGTAATCTCCGCCAGTTGTCCCCTTTATTTGAGAAAGTGTATCTCCAGTACTCCATAAATAGGCGTCATTATTTGACGGAGCAGTCAGTACAACTGAATCTGGATAACAAATAAAAGCATCTCCAATTATCTGAGCATCTGGCGTAAAACCTATTACATTAAAACTAGAGTTGGCCTCACAATTATTAGAAGAAACCGTAACTTCATACTGGCCTGGAATTACATACACTTGATGGCCTACACTGCCTGTATTCCATAAAATGGTTTCATATATATTTGGAACTTGTAACCTAGTGGTATCATAGGAACAGATTATAGAATCACCCACGATAAATAAAGGAGTGGGCAAACTATCTATTTGAACGACCATATCAAAATCCAAAATTTGAGGAAAAGAACCATTATCAATCACTTTAAAGTGAAGCGTATGGAACCCCATATTACTTACCTCTCCAATAATTTCAAAAGAAGCAGTCGCCATATTTCCAGTAGAGACTTGCGTTAAACTAAACCCAGGAAAAACAGAACTGGTCACTACCACAAGCACATTTTGGTCAAATTCTGGAGGTAAAAAACGATACGTCTCATTTAAAGTATCCCCCACACACACCCCAATTGTATCTCTAACTTTATGCCCCATTAAACCCGGATTTTGATTAACAGAGTCACATGGATGAAGAAATAAATGTTGATCAATCAAATTCACAACCCCGTTTAAAGAATCTACAGAAGCAAAAAAGGTAGTGTCCGACTTTGAGTACTTGCCAGCCAAGGCGTAATTTATTCCATCTCCCGAATTCATTCCTACAATTGCAGGCGCGCCACCAAACCCATTGAACCCACCAGATGCATCACCTGTGGTCCAATCCACTTTATGATAAAAACAGCCCACGGTGTAACCAAAAGGCAACAATTCGGAGGTACCATCGGAAATAATTAATTGATACGAATTACCTCGCGTATTATTTTGATCAAAGTGACCTACGTTATCCCAATTGACAATTAATGCATTTGGCAGTACCTTATAATACACCCCCCCCCTGGCGCGTGTATCCACATCGCTCCAAAATGGTGCAATAACCTTAAACCCTGTAATGGGAAAGTCAAAAGGAGTACTGGATGTAAATAGGCCGCCAAAAGATATGTTACCGTTATTATTGATGTAGACTTCCGTTTCCGGGTTACCATAAAAACAAAAATCGAATGGCAAAGTAATCACCGAAGAACTCCCATCATCACTTGGAGGTATTGCAATCGTAAAAGAGGAGTCATTTGGCCAATAACCAGCAGATTTATTTAATGCAGAGGACTGAATATCGTAGGATTCAACGTTGTTAATTAATCCTAATCGTTTTAAACTATCATACTTGTTTTCTGAAATAGACGTTTGCCCTACCAATTGATGGGAGGACATGAAAATCAACCCACTAAACAAAGACAAAAATAAAAAGGAATACTTCAAAACTTAAATATCATATTTGAACATTCAAATTTCGTTAGATTAGCGCGTTAAAACAAATCTTCACTACGATTATTCTAAATAAAATCATATTGAAATTAACACCAATACCTTTTATTTGCAAAGAATAATTATGACAGCAAAAAACAAGACACTCCCAAAGCTATCTGTTGTAGTATGCACCTACAATAGACGAAAGTACATTGGGCAAAATTTGGATAGTTTCATTCATCAAACAGCCCATAATTCTGATTTTGAAATTGTTATTGTCAATAACAATAGTCCAGATGACACCCACCAGATTTGTGAAAAATTCATGGAAACCTATCCTGAGATAAATATTACTTACGTTACCGAAAACAAACAAGGTTTAACAAACGCAAGAAATAGAGGGATTCAAGAATCAAAGTCAGCGCTTATTGCATTTATTGATGACGATGCCTTTGTACGAAAAGAGTATTGTACAGAAACCATTCAATTTTTCAAGTCTCACCCCAAAGTAACAGTTGTAGGAGGTAAAATTATTCCCGTGTATGAATCAGGCTCAGAACCTGCCTGGATGAGTCCTTATTTACTCACTTTAATGGCTGCTCAGGATTTAGGTGATCGTATTAAACCATTTTCGAGAAATAAATTTCCGATTGGCGCAAACATGATTTTTCGAGCAACAATATTTAAAGAAGTCGGAGTGTTTAATCCAGACTTAGGAAGAAAAGGAGATAGTTTAGAAGGAGGCGAAGAAAAAGATATAATTTTCAAAATTAGAAGTACGAATAAGTCTATTCTCTATTGCCCAACAATTGTGGTAGATCATATTATATCAGAAATACGTGAAGATATGTCGTACATTAAAAAAATGGGATTCGGCATTGGAATAAGTGAAATTACACGCGTAAAACAAGCTGGTGTAATGGGAGTTGTTATTAAAATATTTCAAGAAGCTTTCAAATGGGCCGCTAGCTTTATTCTATTTTTCAAATACCTTATTACTGGAAATTCGATTAAGGGAATTACCCTTCTAAAGTTCAGGTATTGGGTTTTAGAAGGACTATTAAAGGGCAAAACATAAATGGGAATAATATTTAGGCAATCTGTTAAATCGTCCATCTACTCTTATATAGGAGTGG
>JBLFZF010000107.1:0-10239 GCA_047610145.1 Salibacteraceae bacterium
ACCATATTTTCTGGGTGATAATAGTCCGTATGAAAGCTAGTAAGGTGACTACGTTTAGCCTTTTTAATATGTTTAGGCTCTCCTAGAATCGTTCTACCTAAAGAATGATTAGGGAAAACAATCTGATCGAAATCTTCAAAAATTTGATCAGAGGGATTCTCTTTATAAGCGTAGAACTCATCTAATATTATGAGTTTTTCTCTAGCTATTTCCTTTTCAGGAAAAGTAGGATTAAACGCTATATCAAATGTTAACTCAATTGCTCTTTCGTAGTATTGTTTAAGAAAGGAAGAATGTATAGATGTTTCTTCTTTTGTGGTGTAGGCATTTAATTCACCTCCAATATTGTCTAACCGATTCAGTATGTGAAAGGCTTTCCTATTAGTGGTGCCTTTAAACATACAATGTTCCAACATATGAGCTAAACCAGTTTCTGTTTCAGTTTCATCTCGACTTCCCACATCTACAAATAACCCAAAATGAGCAGCATCGCCACTTTTACGTTGGTGAATTACTTGAATTCCATTAGATAAAGAAAATATTTCGAATTCCATACGACATGTTATTTTGCAGCCTGCAAATGTCAGTCGCTCAAACCCAAAACACAAGTTTCTAATTAAAAACTATTCTGTTTTTTTGTTCTGTGGTTTAGATTGGTCTCTATTTGTACGATTGCCCCCTTTGTGGCCCCCTTTTTTGCCTTTATAGTTATTTGATTTTTTATTGCGAAAATTACCCCCAGATTTTCCTCCGTGGGTTTTCTGAGCGGAAGGATTATATTCTGGACTTTTACCTAATTCCTCTGGGGTAATGAATTTATCAATTTCTCTTTCGATTAATTTTTCAATATAGGACCATTTAACTTGATCATCTGGGCTAATAAATGAAATTCCAGCACCATTTTTACCTGCTCTGGCTGTTCTTCCAATACGGTGAACGTAATCTGCTGCATCGTTGGGTATATCAAAATTCACAACGTGGCTTAAATCATCAATATCAATTCCTCTGGAAACAATATCTGTAGCAACTAAAATAGTGTATTTACCTGCTTTGAATAGACGCATCGCTTCGTTACGTTCATCTTGAGTTCGATCACTATGCATTGCAACAACGGAAAAGCCTAAACGGTCTAACTTTCTTGCAATTTGGTCGACTTGAATTTTTCTAGATGCAAAAACGATCATGTTTTTAACCTCTTGATTTTTAAGGTAATGCTCTAAAAGAGGTATCTTAAATTCATCGTAAACCATAAATGCCATCTGGTTAATTCCAGCAGCTGGTTTGGCAATGGCTAAGTTTATTTCGTTGGGATGTTTTAGTAACTTCGAAGCCAATTGTTTGATTTTCGCATCCATAGTGGCTGAAAAAAGTAAGGTTTGTCTGTTTTCTGGTAATAGTTTACTAATGTTTAAAATATCACCAACAAAACCCATGTCTAGCATCCGATCGGCTTCATCTAGGACAAGCATTTCTACTTGATCTAATTTCACGTAACCTAAATTTAAGTGTTGTAAAAAACGTCCAGGAGTGGCTATTATTATATCTACACCACTAGTAATAGAATTCTTTTGTGCGGAAAATAGATCTCCTTGATTACCTCCATATACAGCTTGCGAAGAAACGGAAGTGAAATAACCTAATCCGGTTAGGTTGACCTCAATTTGTTGGGCCAACTCGCGAGTTGGTACAAGAATTAAACATTTTATACCTGGTTTTGTTCTCCCATCTAGTTTTTCAAGAATAGGTATTAAAAAAGCCGCTGTTTTTCCGGTTCCAGTTTGGGCAAAGCCCATTAAATCTTCGTTTTTCAGTATTATTGGCAGCGCCTGTTCTTGAACGGGCGTAGGTTCTGTATACTGCATGGCATCAATTCCATCTTGGAGAGACGCTTTTAAATTAAATTTTTTAAATCCCAAATCAAATAAATTGTGTCTTGGGAAATAACTACCACCCAATGACTGTATGTAAATAAGCCTCAAATATATGTTTTATTAGGGATTTAGAAGTTGGAATTTGTATTAAGCTTTAATTGAAAGAGTAACCCAATGTGGTTGTAAATCCAAAATCTTCGTTAGCAGCAGATTCTAGGGCGGGTTGATTATCAAAATTATAGTAAAATGTACCTCCTATATAAAAGTTGTGGAATACCTCCACATTAGCGTCTATCGTATAATCTACCCGATAACGTCCAATAATATTTAAACTAGGATAAAGATCTAATTTAGATGTAATATATAATTCTGGAAAATTATAGTTGTAAATTTGATAGGATAACGAGATTAAACCCTCTAAATTAATCGTTTTGTTGGATGTTTGGGTAGCAATTTCTACGTTGGGAGCTAGACCCAATACTCCATAAAAACGTTGGTTATTAGTATGAATCATATCTCCTAAAATTCCAACCCCGCCTTTTAAACGAAGGTCAAGTCCTAGTTCTGTGTTTTGACTCCCACTCACATTAGATGTCCAAGACCAAATACCTGTTAGTTTACGTTCTAACTCTAGGTCAAAGTCATATTTACTGGAGGTATTTATAGAGTCGTTGGGGCTGAATGTTTGAATATTACTTCCGGTAAGGGTGAGTAATGACCCTTTATTTCTATAGCTAACACTCCAGTCTAAGTTGAATCGACCTATATTACTTCCCTTGGTGTAATTGAACCCTAATGCAATTTTACCACTTGTACGTAACCAGAAAGTGCTTTTTATTGGGAATATTTCTACAATTTGATAGAGGTGAATATTACTAGAATCGTACCCAGAATTGATATTGATAACCCCTTCAATTTGCGTAGAGTCAATAACGCCATACACCGTTTTACCATGAATGGTAGTGAATTGAAAAAACTTATCGGATTTGATAGTCGCCACTTTCTCTACGTCTACCATGATAGTACCCATACCATCCATCTTGAAAGTAATTCGACCATAGTCCATTTTTTTTATCTCACCTAAAAGAATATTTCCATTGGTGTGAAATAAGGAATCTGTTTTTTGGGCCTTTCCCAATAGGCCTATTCCAATAAAGGAAATAATTAAAATATATTTGATATAAATGGACCGCATGGGTGCCGCAAATGTAAAAAAAAGAAAGCCTTCTCACGGTGAAGTAAAATGGCTTTCTCTTTTTAATTAAAATAGGTGTTATCCACTGCACATTTCACAGTCGTCAGGATTTTCAATTGAACATGCCAATGCTTCAGCTTCGGCTAATTCTGCCGCTGTTGAAACAGCTTCTTTCTGAGTGGTAACAGTGAATTTCACGGCATCACGCGCGGCTTTAGTTCGTAAATAATACATGCCAGTTTTCAAACCTTTCTTCCATGCGTGAAAGTGCATGGATGTTAACTTGGCGAAATTTGGACTTTCAACAAATAAGTTTAGAGATTGCGATTGACAGATATAAGCTCCACGATCTGCAGCCATATCAATAAGAGAACGTTGTTTTATTTCCCAAACGGTTTTGTAAATCTCTTTAATGTTTTGCGGAATTTCCGGGATGTTTTGAACAGAACCATTCTCAATCATGATTTTATTTTTTAAATCATCGTTCCATAACCCCAGTTCATTTAAGTCTCTTAATAGATGTTTGTTCACCACAATAAACTCTCCAGATAAAACTCTTCGGGTATAGATATTAGACGTATACGGTTCAAAACATTCGTTATTACCTAAAATTTGAGAGGTGGAGGCAGTGGGCATCGGAGCTAATAAAAGTGAATTACGTACACCGTGTTTGTGAACTTCTTTTTTCAAATTATCCCAATCCCATCTTTTGGTAGGTGTAGTATTCCACATATCGTATTGAAAAATACCTTTAGATACTGGAGATCCTACGTAACTGGTATAATGACCATTTATTTTTGCTAGATCTTTGGAAGCCGACATAGACGCAAAGTATAAAGTTTCGAAAATCTCTTTGTTTAATTGTTTAGCTCCTGCAGATTCAAAGGGTAAACGAAGCATGATAAAGGCATCTGCTAATCCTTGTACTCCAATACCAATTGGGCGATGACGCATGTTAGAGTTTTCAGCTTCTAGTACTGGATAGTAATTATTATCAATAATTTTATTCAGGTTCTGGGTAGCCACGTAGGTGATTTCATACAGTTTTTCATGATCAAACTTCCCGTTAGATACAAATTTGGGTAACGCCAATGAGGCTAGATTACATACAGCCACTTCATCTTTTGAAGTGTACTCTATTATTTCCGTACACAAATTAGAAGAGCGAATGGTTCCAAGGTTCTTTTGGTTAGATTTTTCGTTACAGGCATCTTTATAGAGCATGTATGGCGTGCCTGTTTCAATTTGTGATTCTAAAACGGTATTCCATAAATCTCGTGCAAGAATGGTTTTTCGTCCTTTTCCTTCTCTTTCGTATTTGGTATATAGTTTTTCAAACTCTTCTCCATAGGTATCAAATAAGCCTGGACATTCATGCGGACACATTAACGTCCAATTGGCGTTTTCTTCCACCCTTTTCATAAATAAATCTGGAGTCCAAAGGGCGTAGAATAAATCACGAGCTCTATTTTCTTCTTTGCCGTGATTTTTCTTAAGGTCCAAAAAGTCAAAAATATCAGCATGCCAAGGTTCCAGGTAAACGGCAAAAGAACCTTTTCTTTTACCTCCCCCTTGGTCTACATAGCGAGCTGTATCATTAAACACTTTTAGCATGGGTACAATTCCATTCGAGTTTCCGTTAGTACCTTTTATATAGGATCCTGTAGCGCGAACGTTATGAATACTTATTCCAATGCCTCCAGCAGATTGAGAGATTTTTGCCGTTTGCTTGAGGGTATCATAAATACCCTCAATACTATCATCTTGCATGGCTAATAAAAAGCACGAAGACATTTGTGGTTTTGGTGTTCCTGCGTTAAAAAGGGTAGGAGTAGCATGGGTAAACCACTTTTCAGACATTAAGTTATAGGTTTCAATGGCTGCTTCAATATCTTCTTTATGGATACCTATTGAAACACGCATCAACATGTGTTGCGGACGTTCTGCAATGGTACCATTCAACTTTAATAAATACGCTCGTTCTAACGTTTTAAAACCAAAATAATCGTAGTTAAAATCTCGGTCATAAATGATAGTAGAGTCTAAGGTAGCTGAATTATCTTGAATGATTTGATGCACATCATGAGCCAATAAAGGAGCTTCTTCGTTCGTTTTTGGGTCTATATAATCATGCAATAACTGCATGGTTTTTGAAAAGCTTTTGTTGGTGCTTTTATGCAAGTTAGAGACCGAAATACGAGAGGCCAACAATGCGAAATCCGGATGTTGCACGGTCATGGTGGCAGAAACTTCAGCTGCCAAATTATCTAACTGGGTGGTGGTCACTCCATCAAATAGGCCTTCGATGACTTTGATGGCCACTTTGGTAGGCTCTACCAATGGATTTAAGCCATAACACAATTTTTTGATGCGTGCGGTAATTTTATCAAATTGAACGGCTTCTTTTCTACCGTCTCTTTTTTGTACAAACATTATTTTATGTTTTTAGTGGAATGAGGAAATCTGGTTAAATCTAAAAATCTTCGTCTAAACTGAAACCTTCATTTAAATCTTGGGTGCTATTGGATACCCCTGCTTTTTGATATTCAGCTACTCGTTTCTCAAAGAAGTTAGTCTTACCCTGTAAGGAAATCATATCCATAAAATCAAAAGGGTTCGTGGCATTATATACCTTTTCACAACCCAATTGATTCAATAATCTGTCGGCAACAAATTCAATGTATTGATTCATTAAATCCGAATTCATTCCAATTAAGCGTACAGGTAAGGATTCCGTAACAAACTCGGCCTCAATTTTGACCGCATCCGTAATGATATGAGTCACTTTTTCTTTAGATAACTGATTCACTAAGTGGTTGTTGTAGAGCAAGCAAGCGAAATCCATATGCATTCCTTCATCTCTTGAAATCAGTTCGTTAGAGAAGGTGAGTCCAGGCATTAATCCTCGTTTTTTTAGCCAGAAAATAGCGCAAAAACTACCCGAAAAGAAAATGCCTTCTACCGCTGCAAAAGCAACTAATCGTTCTGCAAACGAACCATTGTCAATCCAACGAAGTGCCCAGTCTGCTTTTTTTCTTACTGGAGGGAAAGTTTCGATGGCATTGAATAAGTAATCTTTCTCTTTGGGATCCTTGATGTACGTATCAATCAATAACGAATAGGTTTCAGAATGTACGTTTTCCATCATGATTTGAAAGCCGTAAAAAAACTTAGCCTCGGTGTATTGTACTTCATTCAAGAAATGCTCCGCTAAGTTTTCGTTTACAATTCCATCACTAGCTGCAAAAAAAGCTAAAACATGTTTAATAAAGTACCGTTCATCTTCGGTTAACTTGTTTTCCCAATCGTTAACATCGGATCCTAAATCAATCTCTTCTGCCGTCCATATACTGGCTTGTTGATCCTTATACATTTGCCAAATATCATCGTGTTCAATGGGGAATAAAACGAAACGATTGTCGTTGCTTTTTAAAATTGGTTCTTCTTGAGTGGCATGATTAACCTTTGAAACTGTCGTGCTGGTATCCATGGTTTTTAATTTTATATAAGTCCAATTCACAGCGAATTGGTATGTTTCTTTAATTTATAAATTGATTTTGGAGTGCTCTTTGAGAGAGCTATTCTACGCTAGCTGAATTGGAATGCGCTTTTTGTTTTCGTCATTACAAACCAGTATAAACTCAGCAGTAACGGCTAGTTCTCTATGAACTTCATTCATCTGTTCGGTAAAGATATCTAGCCTAACTTTAAGGTTAGAAAAACCAACCATAGCAACTTCACCTATTAGCTCAGCAAAGGTTTCGCTAAGAATGGGCTTTTTAAAATCTACTTTATCAGGGGAAACAGTGACCATTCGTTGCTGGCTAAATCGGGTTGCAGTAATGAATGCGATCTCGTCCATCCATTGCATAGCGGTACGTCCAAATAATGTATCGTAATGATTTGTAGTGTTTGGAAAAACACATTTTATAACGTGCGTTTCCGAATTTAGAATTGCTTCTTTTTGTCGCTCCATTTTTTAGTTTAATGGAGGAATAAGTTTAACCTTTATTCCCGAAAGTGTATATTATGTTTATTAAACTTGGGGCAGATATCCTGACTTACTCCTTAATTCTGCGCCTTCCCAATTTTAATCAGTGGCTTGTTACAGAATCATACAGAGCTTACAGTTGCGGGGACAGTTCAGGACTTAAACCTGATTCCCATTTAATTCGCCAAAACGGCAAAACCTAAAGTTCTAGTCAAAAGTAAACGGAAGAACAACTTAGATTAATGGATTTATTTAAAAATATTCAAATAGTTTTTCACATTTGTGAATTGCTTTGTTTGTAGGGTTTATATGACTATTAACTTCTGTTTAGAGCAGGTTTTTAGGATGTTTTAGACTGGTTTGACAAACATTGGCCAATTAAAAAGCCCCTTTCGAATAACGAAAGAGGCTTCTATTCAAAAAATATTCAGTTACCCTACAGGTTTTTACAACCTACTCGGTAAAAGGGAATTTTTACCAGATGTAAACTCTATCCTCTGGAGCAATATACATACTATCGTTTTCTTGAATGTCAAATACGGTATAAAACGCATCTAAATTTCTTAAAGGAGCGTTAGCTCTATACATACCGGGAGAGTGAGGGTTGGTGTTTATTTGACTTCTTAAAGCTTCATCTCTATATTTTGTTCTCCAAATGGTTCCCCAAGACATGAAAAAACGTTTTTCTGGAGATAAACCATCTACTTCAGGAGATTTCCCGTTGGCTTTAAACTCAGCTTGTAAAGCATCCCAAGCCAAGTTAACACCGCCTAAATCACCAATATTTTCACCTAAAGTTAATTGCCCATTAACGTGTAACCCAGGAAGTGGTTCAAAAGCATCAAATTGAGCAATTAGTTTTTCACCTCTTTGTTCAAAAGCAGACATATCTTCCGGTGTCCACCAATTAACCATGTTACCCTCGCTATTAAACTGCGCCCCTTGATCGTCAAATCCGTGAGATATTTCGTGACCAATTACAGCTCCAATACCTCCATAGTTGACAGCTGCATCTGCATTAAAGTCAAAGAATGGAGGTTGTAATATAGCTGCTGGAAATACAATTTCATTGGCCATTGGGTTGTAATAGGCATTAACTGTTTGTGGAGTCATTCCCCATTCAGCTTTGTCAACAGGGTCATGTAGTTTTGAAACTTCATCACGAAACCCCCAGTTTTTAGCGGCCATCGCATTACCTGCGTAAGAACCTCCTTGAGCGACTGTTTTAACGTTTAAAGAACTATAGTCTTTCCAAGTATCTGGATATCCAATTTTAACCGTAAAACTGGCTAATTTTTCTTGGGCTTTTACCTTAGTAGCAGGTGTCATCCAATCTACGTTTTTAATACGTACTTTCATTGCCGCTAGTATGTTATCTACCATTCCTTTGGCAGTTTCTTTAGCTTCAGGTGGAAAAACAGCATCTACATAAAGTTTACCAATTGCCTCTCCAACATACCGATTAGTTGAGCCTAAAACTCGTTTCCAACGGTCACGCATAGAGGTAGTTCCTGATAATTCGGTACCGTAAAAATCAAAATTAGTTTGAACCATTTCAGCATTTAGGTAACCCGCATAATTAGACATGGTTTTGTAGGTCAAATAATTCTTCCAAAGTGCCACATTGTTTGTCATTATAATTTCCTCCATTTTCTGGATGAATTTAGGTTGCATCACAATAAAGGTATCTACAGCTGTAATTCCCATATTCTGAAAATAGGTAGTCCAATCTATAGACGGTGCAAGTGTGCTTAGATCAGCTAATGTGTATGGATTATACTGTTTCGCTAAATCTCTACTTTCTGTAGAATTCATGGAAGCCGAAGCCAGGTCAAATTCTAGAAGATATATGGCCTCTGCCTGAATAGATGCTTCATGTGCAGACATACCTTTTATGACCAGCATGTTGGCAATGAACTCTTTGTATTTAGTTTGAATTGCTACTGACTTTTCATCCTCTTTTGAATAGTAGTCACTATCGGGCAACCCCAAACCGTCTTGGGCTAAATAAGCGGCTTTTACGTTCGAATTTTTTACGTTAGGGAAAATCGCAAATCCAAAGAATGAGCCCCCACCATATGATTCTTCAAAAGCGAGATAATTAATTAAATCTTTTGAAGTAGAAATAGCCTCGATTTTTGAAAAGAAAGGATCTAAAGGAGATAAACCAGCTACTTCAGCAGCAGTACTGTCCATACCCACAGTATAATAATTAGCGGCTTTCTTTTGATCACTACTCGGATCGTATTCGGAACTAGAAGCAGCACTTTCTAAAACTTGTAATACTATTTTGTTATTGTTTTCTCTAAGTTCGTTAAATGACCCCCAAGAACCTTGATCGCCCGGTATTTCTGTGTTTTTCACCCATGTACCGTTAACGTGCATAAAAAAGTCGTCTTGCGCTCTTATACTATCATCCATGTTGGATAAATCAAGACCATGGCTTTCAGCCATTTTGGGTTCTTCCTTTTGTTCAACAGTTGATTCTGTGCCGCATGAAGCGGTTAGAGCGATTAGAGGAAGAATAAATAAAGATTTCTTAATATTCATGATTATTTTGATTTTGCTGCCGAAAGTAATTCAATTCATAGATTTTCGGTAAAAAAAAAATGAACTAGCTGCCCAAAGAAGGGATGGGCGGAAAAAGAAGAGTATCGAATTGATTAAAACTATTAGTTCTGGTTATTTTTGGACCACATTAAAGATAATAAACGGTATGAGTACTCCAAAAAGAGAAATTCCAACTATATTTTATTTAGCTGCGATTGTTATTGTATTGGGTGGAGTTATCTATTCCGCACAAATTGCGACTCAATTTCTAATGGCCATTTTTATTGCCGTTATTGCATCTAAGCCAGTGGGTTATTTGCAGAGAAAGGGACTCCCGTCTGGTTTTGCGGTGGCGGCAGTTTTATTGCTAATTGTACTTTTAACCTCCACTCTTGGAGGTGTATTAGGTAGTTCTGTGGCTAGGTTTACAGCTAATTTAGATGATTATGATGAAAAGGTTTCAGCAGGGATTACTTCTATTTTTCATTTAATAAGGTCTTTTGGAATACATATTTCTACCGAAGGGATATTGAATACGATTGCACCTGGTGCAATAATGAGTTTAACGGCTTCCCTTTTGAATGGTCTAGGTAGTTTGATGGGAAATATGGCCATGATATTACTGATTGTCG